>JAFDEW010000047.1 GCA_019310125.1 Deltaproteobacteria bacterium
AACCATGAGTGTGTCATAAAAGAGGGGCGTCGCGGAATATGCGGTGTCAGGGAAAACCGTGGAGGGGTTCTCAACACTCTGGTTTACGGAAAACTGATTGCCCGTAACATTGATCCGATCGAAAAAAAACCGCTTTTTCATCTCATGCCCGGAAGCCTTTCCTATTCCATAGCAACGGTAGGATGCAATTTTAAGTGTAAATTTTGCCAGAACGCGGATATCGCCCAGATGCCGTCGGACCGCAACGGGATGATTATGGGTGATCCTTTCTCGCCCAAAGATATTGTTGATGCCGCCTTAAAGGGGGATTGCAGAACCATAGCCTATACCTATACCGAACCCACCGTCTTTTTTGAATTTGCCTATGATACCGCAAAGCTTGCTCACCAAAAGCAAATTAAAAATGTGTTTGTTACCAATGGATACATGAGTGCCCAAGCACTTAACATGATAAGTCCCTATCTTGATGCGGCCAATGTTGACTTGAAAGCTTACACCAATGATTTTTATAAAACATATTGCGGGGCCAAGCTGGCGCCTGTTAAAGAGACGTTAAAACTGATGAAGTCCCTGGGTGTTTTTGTGGAGGTTACCACATTGATTATTCCGGGGTTAAACGATGCCAGGGATGAGCTTGAAAACCTGGCCGCCTTTCTGGCGGGTTCTCTGGGAACGGACACCCCCTGGCATATCAGTCGGTTTCATCCCACATACAAGCTGATGGATCGACCGTCAACGCCGGTTAAGACTCTGAATATGGCTCGTGAAATCGGGATAGAGGCAGGATTAAAATATGTTTATACCGGTAATGTGCCCGGCGAGAGCGGGGAGAAGACATTCTGTTATCAGTGCGGTAAGCTTCTGATTGACCGGTGGGGGTTTTTTATCAGGCAAAACCAGATCAAAAACGGTCAATGTTCCTACTGTGGCGCCCATATCCATGGTGTGGGGATGTAAGTTAAAAGTTGCAAGTGTTGAAAATTGAAAAAAAACAAAAAAAACCACGGGTCAGTGTCATTATTCCCACGTATAATCGTGGCTGGATAATCAAAGAGGCAATCGATTCTGTCCTGGCCCAGGATTTTAAAGATTTTGAACTTATTGTTGTTGATGACGGATCAATAGATAATACTCTCGAAATCCTCAATTCAATTGAGTGCGATATCAAGGTGCTACGGCAGAGCAATCATGGGGTGAGTGCGGCAAGAAACCGGGGAATTGCGGCTGCATCAGGACCCTTTATCGCTTTCCTTGATTCGGACGATCTCTGGCTTCCGCAAAAGCTGGCACACCAGGTTGATTTTTTCAATTCAAACCCGGACGCTTATATTTGCCAGACCGAGGAGATATGGGTCAGAAACAATGTGAGAGTCAATCCCAAAAAGAGGCACAAAAAGCCTTGGGGAATGATTTTTGAACCCTCCCTGGCCCTGTGTCTGGTCAGCCCGTCGGCCGTGATGATCAGACGCTCTCTGTTTGAAAAAGTGGGGGGGTTCGATGAAACACTCCCTGCTTGCGAAGACTATGATTTATGGCTCAGAATAAGCTGCCGATATCCGGTTTACCTTATCGAAACTCCGCTGATCATTAAACGGGGCGGACATAATGACCAGCTTTCCGCCTCTTTCGGTCTGGACAAATTCCGAATAAAATCCTTAACCAAAATAATTGAAAGCGGCCTGCTTTCAAAGACCCAGTATGGAGCGGCGGTAAAAACCCTCAAACAAAAATGTATGATTTATGCGGCGGGATGTCGAAAACGGGGCCGGGAAGATGAAGCGGTGTATTACATGTCCCTTTCAGACAGATGTTGAGGGTGTAGATCAAGACTGTTGTTTGCTATTGTCCATCCATAAACGGCATCTTTCGGCCTCCGGCGGCGTTCTCGCTCGTTTTCAATCCTCGAAATAACGCGCTATGCCTGCGGTTGAAAACTCGCTCGGGCCTTGCCGGAAACCAAAATCTACCATTTATGGATGGACACTTGCTAAAATTGCCATGGCGATTTGGTTTCAGGAAGCATGTTCAGTAGTAATGGGCCAGCCCTGAGGGAACGAAACATCATTTACGCCATACACTGCCGTTTCCTCAGCTAACTGCCAAGGTTCTTGATTTACACCCGTTTTCCCCTTAACCCTGACACCTGAAACCTGAAACCCGGTCTTTTTTATACCATCCTTTCAATTTCCTGTAGCTTTTTTTCAAGCCGGTTTTTGGAAATCCGAACAGGGGTTTTAAGTTCCTGTGCAAAAACAGAGACTTTGTATTCTTCAATCAACCAGAAATAAGTTTCCACAGCCGCTTTTTTTTCTGCGGATGCAGCCGGCGATAATTCTTGCAGCAGTTTATTAAGACGTTCGGTAAAAACCCGGACTTGTTTCTCCTTTTCCCTGTCCTTTTCAAAATTAACCAAAGCTCTTTGGGCACGTACACCCATCGCCTTTATATATCTTACCAGGTGGATAAGACGATCGGTGTCGTAAAGATCCATAAACGTGTCAGGGACAAGCTTTGCAAGTTCCTCTCTTAAGTCTTCTAAAAATTTAAGGGCGGCAGGGTTTGTGCGGCAAGCGATTTCCAGGCTATACAGTACGGTTCTGGTTTCATGATAAGCCTCAAGAACGGACAGGCTTCGATCCAATAGTTTTCGACCGCTTGAAAGAATTGCCGGCGCCACGGATTCGGCATGTGAATAAAAAGCATCTCTGGATCTTATGTTTTTACAAAACAGGGTGTTGATAATATTTTCATAAAGCTTTTCTTCAAAGCGTTTGGCGCCTCCAAAATAATTGGCCGTTTTTTCCTTTTTTTTAGGCAGGGTCAACGCCTTTTTTAAAAACTTTAGATCCTTTGAAAAATAGATGGCAAATAACCCGGCAACACCATTTTTGTGAAAATCGACCGCTTGGTCCGGGTGGAGAAACAGGCGTAAAGTTACGCTCTTTTCCTGATGAGATGCTTTTTGAAGACCGGGGTAAACAAGCCATTTTGAGTTGTTTTCACCGGTGATACTGATGCTTTCGGGTAAATCCGGAAAGTCCCAGCAGGTGATGCCGGTCCTTTCCCAATTTTTTCTGGCAGATTTGAATTCCCTGGATTCTTTTGGATCGATTTTACTTGAAATGGTCCGGCGTAAAATTGACGGGTCTCTGCCCGAGCAAAGTTCCTTGCCTTTCTGGTCGGTAATGGATATGCGTAGTTTAAGATGGTCCGGCAAAAGATCTGAAGGCCAGGCCGATGCAGGGATATCAATACCCAAGCGATTATAAATGAAATTTCCAAGCTCTGTTATCAAAGAACGTTGCGTTTTCGGCATTTCATTGATGATTGTATCCACCGTATTGGCAATAGGCACCAGTTTTTTACGGAAAATTTTGGGAAGACCTTTGATAAGCGCGGTTATTTTTTCTCTGTAGAGTCCGGGTACCAGCCAGTCCAGTGATTGCCAAGGAACTTTTGGGGCATGGGATGCGGGTATTTTTACGGTTGCACCGTCCTCGTTTTTTTCGGGGTCGAATGTGTAGACACAATCAAATCTGTGGTTTCCTAAATTAATGCTGTCAGGATAAAGAGAGAGTTCTTTTTCATCCGGGTGATACCGAAGAATATCCTCTAATTTCATTCGTAAAAAAAGATCGCCGCCCCTTTGTTTGATATGTGTTGAAAGGGTTCTTATATCATAACATCCGTTTAGCCGTTTATGGTAGAACTCGAACAATTCGGCATCACTGACAAGAACATCCCTTTTTCTGATCTTATCTTCCATGCTTCCAGCTTCATCAATCAGTTTCTGATTGTGCAGCATAAAATCAAACTTTTTTTTAACATCACCGTGTACCAGCGCGCTCTGAATAAAAATGTCAGATGCCTGGTCAGGATCAATCTTGCCATAGGATACGGGTCGTTGGGGAACGATAATAAGGCCAAAAAGGCTTACCTGTTCGGAAGCGACAACTTCTCCCCGGTTTCTTTCCCAGTGCGGATGAAGATAGGTATAGGTGCACAGGTTTCCGCCCAGTTTTTCCAGCCACACGCTGTCAATGTTTGCGCATGTTCTGGCAAACAGTCGCGATGTTTCAATCAGTTCTGCAGCCACAACCCATGTTTTTGAAGTGTTGAAAAGGGTTGATCCCGGAAAGATCATCACTTGTTTTTCTTTTGTGGCTTGAAAGATATTTTTTTCCTTTTTCACTGCAATGTTGGAGAGAAAACCGCTCAAAATCGATTTGTGAATGGAAATATAAAGACTTCCGAATTCAGAGAGATGATCAGGATGTTTGGCTTTTGACGGTTGAGCCGGAGGACTCTGTTTTATTCGGGCTTCTTTGGCCCGATGTTTGTTTTCACCCAAACCGTATTCTCTGAGTACTTCACAAAGCTGGGCATGGATATCCCGCCATTCTCTCATCCTTTTAAAAGAAAGAAAGTGGGCCTTGCAAAATTTCTTTATGCTTCTTGTGGTTTTTTCTTTTTCCCGGATCCGGTGGTATTTTCGCCAGATATTAAGAAGCGTGATAAAATCGGAAGAAGGATCATTAAAGGTTTTGTGAATTTGATCGGCTTGCTGAGCTTTTTCTGAGGGCCGTTCTCTGGGGTCCGGTATACTCAGCGCAGCGGCAATAACCGTAATCTCTTCAAGACATCCCTGGGTCTGTGCTTCAATGAGCATCCGGGATATTCTGGGGTCAACCGGTATTTTTGCCATAAGCGCACCCCTTTGGGTGAGCGAATAGCTTGTTTTTGCTTTTGATTTCTTTTGTTGCGGCCCGGGAACGATGGCTCCGAGTTCATAAAGAAGATCAAACCCATCCTGTATGCTCTTTGATGCCGGCCGATCAATAAAGGGAAAATCCGATATATCGCCCAGTTTCAGTGAGATCATTCTTAGGATGACTTCGGCAAGGTTGGCTCTTAAAATTTCCGGGGAAGTAAAAAGCGGACGGTTCTCAAACTCTTGTTCAGAAAAAAGCCGTATGCATATCCCGTTTTGAACCCTGCCGCATCTTCCTTTTCGCTGATCCGCACTGCTTTTTGATATTGCGGTGACCGGAAGGGAAGTGGTTCTTGATCTTGGATTGTACCGGGATATGCGCGCAAGTCCGGTGTCGATGACATATTTAATTCCGGGTATGGTTATGGAGGTTTCCGCAATATTGGTTGCAACAATTATCTTTCTGGCAGGAATACGCGAGAAAACTTTTGATTGCTCGGAACCCGAAAGTCTGGCAAAGAGCGGAAAGATAACCGTGTTTTTGTAATTCTTTGCTTTAATGAGTTCACAGGTGTCTCGAATATCCTGTTCGGTGGGCATGAAAACGAGGATATCTCCAAAGCGGCTTTTAGGTTGCAGGTTGTCAATTGAACTGACAGCCATTTCAACATGGGTTTGTTCATCACCATCTTCGAGTTTTGAGTCAATCGCGGAATAGCGTATTTCCACCGGGTACATGCGACCGGATACTTCTATCACCGGCGCATTGTCAAAAGCCGCTGAAAATTTCTCCGTGTCAATGGTTGCAGAGGTTATGATAATTTTAAGGTCTTTTCTTTTTTTTAAAAGGGTCTTTAAAATTCCCAGGATAAAATCAATATTCAAACTTCTTTCATGGGCTTCATCAATAATAATAGTATCGTATTCATTCAGATACGGATCATTCTGGGTTTCAGCCAGAAGGATACCGTCTGTCATGATTTTAATAAATGCATGGGGACCGGTTTTATCTTTGAATCTGATTTTATACCCCACGGACTTGCCCAGTTCTTCTCCGAGTTCTTCGGCAATACGTTCGGAGACAGTGGTTGCAGCGATCCTTCTCGGCTGAGTGCAGCCGATCTTGCCGTCGATGCCGCGTCCGGCCGCAAGACAAAATTTTGGTATTTGGGTGGTTTTACCGGAACCGGTCTCACCGGAAATTATGACCACCGAGTTTTTGGAAATAGAATCTATTATTTGGTCTTTTTTAGAAAAAATGGGGAGGGCATCATTATAGATAGGTTTCGGGCGGTTTGCTTTTCGCCATGATTTCTTTTTGATGGATGTTTGAAGCCTTTTTTCCAGCCGAACCAGTTTGTTTTTAACGTGATCTTCAGACGCGAATTTGATTCCGGATTTTTTAATCCGTATGATTTCACGACGGATTGCGTGTCTGTCGGCACGAAGCGCTTTGGGTAAAAGCGACTCAATTTTTTTTAACATATTATGGTGACGGTTTTTGTCTTTTAAATAGTGTCCACCCATAAATGGTCTTTTTGCCCAATCTCTGCGTTATGCTCAAAAAATAATCCTCGGAATATCAACTATATGCCTGCGGTTATTTTTTTCGCATGCCTTGATCTTGAACAAAAATTCTCATTTATGGATGGACACTAATTAATTTTAATTGCCTAAAACCTAAATCTTAAAACCTAAGACGTTATAAATTCTACTTTTTACGAGCTCATCAATTTTGATGGCCGAGACCTTTGCAAAGGTTTCGGGTTTATTTCTGTTTATCGTTGTAAAGGGAATTCATGCCGAAACGTTCAAACCACCATTCTTCTGCCGAGATATAATTTTTGACCTCTTGTTCGGAAAAAGAAAATTTATAGTTTTTACAGTAATCATTAATAACCCGGTATGCATCGATAATCCGTGTTGTCATTTCCCTGCATTTTTTTTTGTTTTCCCTACATCGGTCCGGATGCCATTTGCGGATGAGATTTCTATAATTAGACTTGATTTGTTCCATGGTTGCCTGTTCAGACAATTCCAGCACCATCCTTGCTTCATTAATTTGTTGATACTTTTTCATTCCGTGGTCTCATCCTTAAACCTATTGCGGCAGGTCCATCCCGCCCGGATTCATTGTTCGTGAATCTAAGGCCACACGGTGTCGGGCTTTTACATTTTGCTTTCCGTCCAGAACATTTCGAATGGTTTCAGCTATTTCTTGTTTTAATACCGGTTTTGAAATAAATGCCCGGATCCCTAATGCCATGGCTTTTTTTTCATCGATATTATAGTTGAATCCGGAAGATAATATAACGGGAATATCAGGCCTGATATTCATAAGTTCTATGGCCAGTTTTTCTCCGGTTATATTGGGCATGGTCATGTCTGTGATCACAAGATCGAATCTGTCAGGTTTCTTTCGAAACAACTCCAGTGCGTCGCTGCTTTTTGTTATCATTTCGACTTGATATCCTAAGGACTCAAGCAATTGTTTCCCCATCTTTGCCAGCGCCGGTTCATCATCAATAAAAAGAATATGCTCCGTTCCTTTTGGAATCGGCGCCTTTGTTCTTTGTTCCGGGCTTATACGTCTTTCGATGGCTGGAATGAAGACTTTAAAGATTGAGCCTTTGCCGAGTTCGCTAAAGGCATAGATGGCTCCGTCAAAATTTTTCACAATTCCGTGAATTACGGAAAGCCCAAGACCGGTTCCGTGTTCTCTTGTTTTTGTCGTGAAAAATGGATCAAAAATACGGTTTAGCGTTTCAGGAGCTATGCCGTGTCCGGTATCGAACACACTCATATTAATGTATGGCCCTGCTTTCAAATCAGGATATTTTCCTGTTAAATCCGTGTCTATTTCCACACTTTCCAAATCAACGGCGAGTATGCCGCCTTTTTCACGCATGGCATGTGACGCATTAACGCAAAGATTCATTAAAATTTGATGAATTTGTGTAGGATCTGACAGTGCCATGGCGTCGGTTTTAATGTTTTTTCGTATTTCTACGGTCGTCGGCAAAGACGCTCTGAGCAACGTGAGCGTTTCTTTGACAATAAGATCTATTTGAACCAGGCTGAGTTCGTGTTCGGTTTGTCGGCTGAAAGTTAGAATCTGCCTCACCAGGTCTGTGGCGCGTTTGCTGGCTTCAAGAATTTCATGAAGATTTTGTCGAACCGGCGAATTTTCTTCTAATTCATCAAAAGACAGCTCTGAATAGCCGATAATCGAAAAAAGAATATTGTTGAAATCATGGGCAATCCCTCCTGCCAGAGTTCCTATGGCCTCCATCTTCTGGGACTGCCTCAACGACCTTTCAAGGAATTTTTGCTTGGTAATATCGCGCGCAATAACTTGAATGGCGGGTTTGCCCTCAAGGGTCATGGGCAATGTTACAATATCCAGGTGGATTGGGTCGTTATCTTTTCCCGTGAACATCTCTTCAAACCGGGTTATATTTTTTTCATTAGTTACATCATCATCCGAGACAAAGTTGACGTCTTGTGGTAAATTTAAAGCCGTTCTATCCAAAATCGTCTTTTCGAAAAGATTGTCCGAAATTCTTTCCAGTATTTTTTTCATACTATGGTTGGCAAATATCACTTTGTCTTCACGCTGTATGGCAATCCCGTCAGGCGAGTGGTGGACCAATTGACGGTACCGCTTTTCACTTTCCCAAAACGACCGGGTCCTTTCTATAACCAGATGTTCCAGTTCCTCTTGATGTTTTAAATTTTGATCCTCCAGCATTTTGACTTTCAGCGCATTCCTGACGGTTTTGAGAATCGCATCTTTGCGAATGGGTTTGTACAGATAGTCAAATGCTCCGGCACGCAATGATTCAGAAGCGGTTTCAATGGTAGGCCTGCCGGTCATCATGATCACTTGAACATACGGCGAAATTTTACGGATGGCTTTTAGCAGATCTACCCCGGTCATTCGGGGTAGAATAATATCAGAGAGAACGACGTCAAAATCGGTCTTTTCAAATAATTCAATGGCCTTATCGGCATCCTCTGCCACCTGCACGTCATGTTTGTCTTTTGTCAGGAATGCACTTAAAGTGATACGGATGCTTTCTTCGTCGTCGACCACCAGAATTTTTCCCATTATTTGTCTCCTTATCAGCGCTACCTTTTATGCCGAATTTCACAGACAATCAACCATACCCTCGGTCGGAAGTCAACCATCATCTTGCAGTATTCTTTCCAATAACAACCTGAAATCGTCGCAAAATAGCATCCATATCTTCTTGACAAAAAAAAGATTTGGAAGTAGTTTTGCAATAAAAGGTTACTACCTGGATTTCAGGCAATAATTGTATTTATTAGATTTATATTTTTAACTCGGACACGGCCCCGGCGATTTTTTTCTATTTCACCGGGGCCAATGTTCCAATACTCCAACATTCGAACGAACTTGAATTGATGAAAGATGACGTATTTTATACCCGGACAATGGCAAAAGTTTATGCCGGGCAGGGCAATTTGGGTAAAGCGGCAGAAATCTATACCTACCTATTGAAAAAAGACCCGGGTCGCCAGGATCTTGTTGATGCGCTTGCTGAAATTAATAGCAAAGGCTTTGATAAAGATAGAGAGAACCTCTTGGTTTTGTTTACCGAATGGATTGATCTTTTGCTGAAGTATAGCCGCATGCAACAGCTTAAGAAGCTAAAAAAATATATCGGTGGCGAGAAATGAAACGTATGATTAATAACAAAAACATTGTGCTGGGGGTGTCCGGAGGGATTGCCGCATACAAGAGCGTCGAGCTTTTAAGGCTCCTTATAAAGGAGGAGGCGAACGTCAGGGTTATTATGACGAAGAACGCCTCAGAGTTTGTAACGCCGCTGACTTTTTGGGCCTTATCGCGTCAACCCGTCTGTACCGGTCTCTTTGAAACGGTTGATGATGCCTCCATCAGACACATTGATTGGGCGAATCAAGCGGATGCGGTGATTATTGCACCGGCAACGGCAAACATTATCGGCAAGATCGCTCACGGGATTGCCGATGATGCGTTGAGCACTTTCATTCTGGCGGTAACATGTCCGGTAATTGTCTGCCCTGCCATGAACACGAATATGTTTGAAGCAAAAGCGGTCCAAAGGAATCTTGAGAGACTCAAATCCGATGGGCATTTTGTCATAGAACCGGAATCAGGGGAACTTGCTTGCGGCACAACCGGACCCGGCCGCCTTCCCGAACCCGAAGATATACTTGACAGGCTGTTGTTCTATCTTTCGCCCAAAGATTTGAAAGGTAAACGGATACTGGTAACCGCCGGCCCGACTCGTGAATTTATCGATCCGGTTCGGTTCATCAGCAATCCTTCTTCCGGCAAGATGGGCTTTGCGGTGGCAAGGGCTGCGGAACAAAGGGGAGGCGACGTTGTTTTGATAACCGGCCCCACAAGTCTTCCCGATCCAAATAACGTGACGGTTGTGAGGGTCGACACGGCCCGGGACATGGCTCTTGCCGTATTTGACCACATGGAACAATCTGAAATAATTATTAAGGCGGCAGCGGTTTCCGATTACCGGCCAAAGGAGCCGTGTGAACAGAAGATCAAGAAGGAAAAAGATGAGCTGGTTTTGTCACTGGAAAAAACCCAAGATATTTTGAAAGAGGTTGGGAGGAGAAAAAAAGACCACATACTTGTCGGGTTTGCTGCGGAAACGGAAAATCTTGAAGCGTATGCCGAAAAAAAACTGGTTGAAAAAAATCTTGATATTATTGTGGGAAATCTCGTGGGGCGTCCGGCTTCGGGTTTTGGTGTTGACACCAATACGGTGACCCTATTTTATAGAGACGGCACAAAAGAGGCTATTCCTGAAATGCAAAAACATGATGTTGCCCACATTCTTCTGGATCGGATATTAAAGAAAATATAATACAGATGTCTTATAAAAGCGATTTTGATACGACACTTGAAGAACTCTGCGAAGCCTTTCGATTCCTATCCCAAACCGGTTGCCATGGGTTTGACTGTTCAAAGGAAAGCCTTAACATAATGGAATCTTGGGGACATA
The DNA here is from genome assembly GCA_019310125.1 of Deltaproteobacteria bacterium. Lineage (GTDB taxonomy): Bacteria > Desulfobacterota > Desulfobacteria > Desulfobacterales > UBA11574 > S5133MH16. The sequence continues at coordinate 10,747 of JAFDEW010000047.1, forward strand.
AACAGGCACGTTCACCGGAAACCCTGGAGTCGATTCGAATGGATCTGGGTGACTGTCGCCGCTGCCGGCTTTCGGAAAGCCGAAAACATATTGTTTTTGGCGCGGGTGATCCTCATGCAAGACTGGTATTTGTGGGCGAAGGGCCGGGCTATGATGAGGATCAAAAAGGGGAACCGTTTATCGGGGCTGCCGGCAAGCTTCTTACAAAGATAATAGAGGCCATAAAGTATACCCGCGATCAGGTGTATATATGTAATATCATAAAGTGTCGCCCTCCGGGGAACAGAAATCCGCTTCCGGACGAGATAGATGCCTGTTTGCCGTTTTTAAAGCGTCAGCTTGCGGCCATAAAGCCGGATGTTATATGTGCCTTGGGGGCGTTTGCCGCACAGGCACTGCTGGATACAACACTGCCGATTTCAAAACTCAAAGGGCGGTTTCATGATTATAACGGGATACGGGTTTTGCCCACATATCACCCGGCCTACCTTCTTCGCAACCCCGGCAAAAAGCGTGATGTCTGGGAAGATATGCAAAAATTGATGAAGGCGTTGGATAGTTAGGGGCGCAGTATCCGTTCACGAAGTATTTGAGTTAGTGGAAATTCCAAATAACAAATTCCAAATAACAAACAAATACCAATGACCAAAATTCAAAACTCCAAACCTTATGATCTTGAAAAAAGGCAAACGAATTGAAAAAGATTTTTTAACTAATAATGGAAAAATCGAGATAGTTTTGGTCATTGGTATTTGGAATTTGAGATTTGTTTGGAATTTGATGCTTGAGATTTGGGATTTCAAAAAATCCGTGAACGGTTACTGTGTTTATTTATAAATTTTAATAGCCTAATTATATCAATATGTTGTGAAAATTTCAATATGAAACATATACATATTATATTAGCACTGTCGCTGTTTTTATTCTGTTGTCCCGAAAACGGCTTCACAGCAGCAAATGAGGTCTATGTTATCCGGATGTCGGGTCCCATCAGTCCGGCGGCGTCCGGTTTTTTGAAAAAGGGGATTAACAAAGCTTCCGAGGAAGGCGTTTCATGTATTATCGTCGAGCTTGACACCCCGGGGGGTCTTGCCGAATCCATGCGTGAGATTGTAATGGCAATTTTTGCAAGCAAGGTCCCGGTTGTGGTTTATGTGGCCCCGAGCGGGGCCAGGGCAGCTTCCGCAGGCGTAATGATCACCATGGCGGCAGACATTGCAGCCATGGCTCCGGGAACAAACATCGGTGCGGCGCATCCGGTGGGGGCCGGCGGCAAGGAAATCAGCGGTGCCATGTCCGAAAAGGTGGTAAATGACATGGCGGCCCATGCAAGGAGTATCGCAGAAAAAAGGGGAAGGAACGCCGATTGGGTAGAAAAGGCCGTCCGAAAAAGTGTTTCCGTGACGGAAACCGAGGCGCTCAAGGCGAATGTTATTGATATTGTGGCAAAGGACATAGATGATCTGATCCGTCAGATCAACGGACGCAAGATTCAAGACAAAGGCGTTTTAACACTCGATAACATCAAAAAAACCATACTCAAAGAGGATTTAAGAACCAAAATTTTAAAGACCATCAGTAATCCTAACATTGCGTATATCCTGATGATGATCGGTCTTGCCGGTCTTTACTTTGAGTTGTCACACCCCGGCGCGGTGCTTCCCGGGGTTGTGGGCGGAATTTCCATTATTCTGGCGTTCTTTGCGTTTCAGACCATACCGGTTAACTATGCAGGATTCTTACTTATCGTT
>JAFDEW010000290.1 GCA_019310125.1 Deltaproteobacteria bacterium
AAACGAATTAGTTGAAGCGGTTCTGAACAAAATCATAGAATCATACTTTTTACCCAAATGGTAAATCGGATGATGATCTTTTTTATTCATTAATTTTCACCCAAAGGGCGAGCCTGAGGCTTCTATCTGCTGCGTTATTAAGGACTCGTAATAGTTCACTATGACTTCGCCCTTAAATGCCTTGCATATGAAAGCCTCCGACTCGTGCAAAATTCAGCTATTAAAAAACTTATATAACAAATTTATCTGCGTTTTGTAAAACTTTTGTAAAACCAAAAAAGACCTCTGTAATTTTTCTACCATCCTTATTATAAAATACTATTCAATAAGACCCGTGAAAAATGACGATTTTTGGTCATACCCCTCTAAAATTCAGGAAATAGATTATGAATACTGAACCATCTGTCCATCCACTCGGAACCCGTGCCAAAGTTTTACTATCCAGCGTGTTTGGGCCATATGCCCAAAACGACAAATATGGAAGCCGGGAAATCAATCCCATGGAACTTTATCATAACCAGGTCACAAGGGTTCAGGGCACTTTTTCCCTTCGAATGTTTCATCGCAACTTCGGGTTGATGTTAATTCAGAGCAATATTGAATCTCCTTGCACCCTTCTCGATTTTCCATCCCTGGACCGTTTTATTCACGAAATCGAGCATCATTCCTACGACATCGTCGGCATCAGCTCAATTATACCCAATATCGGAAAGCTGAAAAAAATGTGTGAACTGGTCAGGAAATACCTGCCAAAAGCAACGATTGTTGTTGGAGGACATGTGGCAAATAAAGGCGGCATTCATGAAATCATTGACGCGGATCATATCGTCAAGGGAGAGGGTGTTCAATGGTTTCGCACCTTTGTGGGACAAAAGACAACGGACGCCATAAGGCATCCGCTGGTCTATTCTGGATTCGGCACCAGAATCCTGGGGATAACGCTTCGGGAAAAGCCCGGCGATACCGCCGCTGTCCTGCTCCCTTCCGTGGGGTGTCCCGTGGGCTGTAATTTTTGTTCGACTTCTGCATTATTCGGCGGCAAGGGCAAATTTATCAATTTTTACCCAACCGGCGATGAGCTTTTTTCCATTATGTGTCAACTGGAAGAAAAACTCAACGTTCGATCTTTTTTTACCATGGATGAAAATTTTCTCCTTCATCGAGAAAGGGCGCTGCGACTTCTTGAGTTGATGCAAAAAAGCAATAAAAGCTGGGCACTATATGTTTTCAGCTCGGCCAGGGCATTAAAATCTTATACCATTGAGCAACTGGTGGGTCTGGGAATATCCTGGGTATGGATGGGACTGGAAGGCGAACAAAGCCAATATTCCAAGCTCAACAATGTAGAAACGTTGCCTCTGGTTCGATCTCTTCAATCCCATGGAATTCGCGTTCTGGGGTCATCGATTATCGGCCTGGAAAACCATGCCCCCGATAACATTCATCGCATTATAGACTACGCCGTCAGCCATGATACGGATTTTCATCAATTTATGCTGTACACCCCGATTCCCGGGACGCCCCTGTATGAAGAGCATCAAAAACGCGGAACCCTTCTGGCCGAATCGGAATTTCCGTTAGCGGACACCCATGGGCAGTATCGCTTTAATTACCGGCATCAACATATTCCAAACGCTCGGGAAGAACAATTTATCCTTGATGCTTTTCAGCGTGATTTTGAGGTCAACGGCCCCAGTCTTGCCCGATTGATCAGAACCTTATTGAAGGGCTGGAAAAAATACGAACATTACCCGGATAAGCGTATTCGAGACCGTTTTGCATGGGAAGTCAAGCCGCTCCGAACAACTTATGCCGCTGCTGTCTGGGCAATGAGGAAACGATTCCGGACAAATAAACGAATGGCCGCAAAAATGAATTCTCTGCTCCAGGAAATTTACGAAACCTTCGGCTGGAAGACAAGGATTATCGCTCCCCTTGCAGGAAGATACGTTTATGCTGTTCTTAAAAAAGAAGAAAGACGGCTGGCAAACGGATGGACGTATGAGCCCGATTGTTTTTATGAAAAAAATGCTGCGGCCTTGGCCCTGGAAAATGCCTTACCGCCCTGCTCCGAACCGCTATCTCCAAAAATTAGATGCGTTTCGTGTAAGGCTTCCCCCGTCCCTGTGAGATAATTTGGTGTCTCGAAAATTTATCGACTTACCGAAAATACCGGTTTTTTAGTAGCAGCATGGTTCTGACATCTGAATGGAAGAAGGGAATGCTGGAATTTGGGAGTAAAGGCAAACCTAAATCATTTTCGGAAACGAAACGCAAAAGCACGTGCACCTATGGAAGCCTCTCGCTTTTCCCAGTACTCGTAGCCAACACTGAAACCAAAGCCCCAAGCCGATGAGGAGTCTCTGGTTTCTCCCGACCACACCCACAATCCCGTGGTCTTCAGCAAATGCGTCATGTTGTACGCCCCTGCCCCCGGCTTATAAAGGGTTCTCAGTTCCTTTCTTGAAGGCATTTTCCAACCCCCTCCGGCAACCCTTAGATTCCCAACCCATTTTTTGGCATCATACCAGTCTGTGTCTCTGTCAGGTCCGACGATCCATTCAAGATTGGTATTTTTATCATATATAACTCCGTTGGCATGGGCGATAAATTGGTCGTGACGACCGATGATTCGAGTGCCGGTATACCCCGAGGAAGAAGAAAATGAGACAGCCGTATCCGCACTCTTTTTCAAACGAATATCCAGGTCCTTATCTTCACCAGCACCAAGGGTTACCCACAATTTCTTTGTGTCGTAACCGTTGGCAGACACCTCCACGTGATAGCTTCCGGAATCAAGCGCCATCCCCTGATCAAACGCCGGGCCGATGTTCAATATCCTCACCCGTGCATTATCCGGCTCTGTATTCACGTAAAGACGACCTGTTAGAGGCGTTTTCCGGTCCAGGATGACGTACAAATCCCTGGTTCTTCCTTTTTCAAATACAATTTGTTTGGAATACGACTCAAATCCGTCTTTCACTACCCCTATCCGGTGCTCGCCAGATGGAATTTCTACATTGGAAAGATTGGTTGTGCCCACATATTGCCCGTCCACCAACACTCTTGCACCGGACACGTTGGATCTCATGGACAGATACGCTTTTGTGGCTTCGGGTATTGGGTTTTCAATAACAGCACCGGAACTTGCAACAAGAAAAACGAAATCGCCTTTATCTAATTTAGGGTTATTGATTTTACCAAACTGAGGATGTTGGGCCTTTCTGGAATAATTAATTACCTTCTCTTGGATATAGGCGCCCAGTTCTTCGCCGGTTATATAATTATCGCGGTTCAGGTCCGCAAAACCATCACGTATCCCCTGGATAAAAACATCCTTAAACACAGATTTGTCAGGAACCTGCTCATCTTCCGTACCTGCGGTAATGAATTCCCGAACCGGATATGCAACTTTTTCTTCAATAAATGCCGATGGTTTGGACCGAACCATTTGAAAGATTGCTCCTGAAAAACAAGAGTCAAAAGCCATTAAGACATGTTTTGACCGAATCTGTTTCGATACGGTTTCTATCTGGCGCATGCTCACCGCCCGTTCCATAAACCCAAGAAGATCCTTATCCGGATCCGGGGCATCCACTGGAACCAGATATCCCAGCTTTGTTCCGTCTGCCTCTTCGATGGTCTGGCCGTGACCGGAGAACCAAACCAATATCCCTTTTTCCCTGTTTTTCCCCGGCCCGGTAACAAGTTTGTTCAGTTCTCTTTTAAGGAGTTTCCCGTCAGGATCTTCCAATATATCCACATACCACCCTAATCTTTTTAGCATTGATGCCACTTCCTTAGCATCTTTCACTGGATTCGGAAGACGCGGCCACCCGCTTCGGTAGTCGCTGCAACCCACCACCAGCGCATGATATCCTGAATAGAGCTTAATTTCCTTTACAGTTCCTGAGGTACGGTAATCCCCCTGGAGGCGCTGTGCAAAGAAAAGGGAAAAATCCAGAAACATAAACCTATTATTAAGATAAAGATGGCCGGGATTTTCTTCATGCTGATATTCATTCTCCCCTATGTTTGCCTTCTTTCTTTGGAATTAAAGATTAGATTCTTAACATGTTCTGTAATGACATATTTCCCTAATAGCATAGATTTTATGAATTGTGAATGAAAGCGTGAAGTAACGGTTTGGTTTTCAATTTTACACACTAACCGAATGTTATGTGATTTTACTTTTCTTTTGTTTATCCAAATTTCAGATATCAGGATTTATTTGACATAACAGGCTTATTTTGACAAATAGCCAGTTATTACCTTGAATTTTGACATTGTATGTAATTTGAGTATTGTGATTTGGGATTTTAGTGGCGTATTCGAGAAAGCAAATCGTTTCTATCTGAATCAGATAGAGTAGACTTTGACGTTTCCCTATCACATGTATCCGATAGCTTGAAAATTTTGGAATCATATATTAAATTTAATTTTTGCACAAAACGGACATCAACAAACAGGTAATGTTCCTCTTAACAGGACCCGCTATTCCTGATTACATTGAATAAGGAGTTAAGCGTGCAATCCGTTAAAACCAATCATAAACTGACATTATTACTCTTCTTGCTATGCCTGATCTTATCGGGTTGTGTTCACTCCATCAAGGCTTTACCTGAAGGCATTGATTATCGAAGCAAAGGATATTGTGTTGGTGCCGGGGATATAGAATTCCTTGTGGATTTAACGTATAAGAATACTGATGGAGAGACCATACATGAACAGGAAATTTTTGACACGATTTTTACTCTGATTGATAACGCCCGAAAATACATTCTCATTGACATGTTTCTCTTCAATTCCTATCAAGGAAAGGCAGAAAAAGCTTACCGCAGACTTTGTTTTGAGCTTATGACCAGACTGGTAGAGAAGAAAAAGCGGATTCCGTCGATAAAAATAGACTTTATCACCGATCCGGTAAATAATGTGTATGGCGGGGTAAAATCCAAAGAAATCGAATTAATGAGGAAGGCGGAAATTAATGTTATTTACACGGATCTTAAGAAATTGCGTGACAGCAACCTGTTGTATTCTCCCATTTGGAGAATATTCATACAATGGTTTGGCAACTCTGACAGGGGCGGTATTTTCAAACACCCTTTCAGCGAGGATGAGCCGGGGGTTACGTTAAGATCATACTTGTCCCTTTTAAATTACAAGGCAAATCACCGGAAGGTTGTTTTGGCGGATAACAGGGGACAATGGACAACGGTCATTACTTCCGCCAATCCCCACGACGGAAGCTCAGCACACTCCAATATTGCCTTGAAGATTACCGGCGACTTTTGTCGGGAGATTTATATTGCCGAAAAATCGGTTGCCGAATTCTCCCGGGGAAAACTTCATGATATTGTCTTTGAATATGCGAATCGTACAAATCCCGGTCAAACAAATTGTGTGTCTTTATCTCTGGTTACCGAAAAAAAGATCCAAGACGAACTGATCCGTCAGCTTAAGGGTCTGGGACCGGGTGACCGTGTTCTCATGGCAGTGTTTTACCTCTCCGACAGAGACATTATACAAGCGCTGTTGAGGGCTGCCCAAGCCGGAGCGGAGGTAAAAATCATTCTTGACCCGAGCAAGGATGCGTTCGGCCGTGAAAAAAACGGCATTCCCAATCAGCCTGTGGCTTATGAGTTGATGAAAAAATCACGCGGCAAGATAAAAATCAGGTGGTACCATACCCATGGGGAGCAGTTTCACACCAAACTCACCCTGGTTGAAAAACAAAACGGTACTGCTGTTGCTGTATTAGGGTCGGCGAATCTGACGAGAAAAAACATCGAAAATTTCAATCTGGAATTAGATGTCAAGGTCCTCGGCACTTCGTCTTCAGAAGTTATCCGAGAGATAAAACAATATCATGATAGAGTGTGGCACAACAAAGGGGGACATTATACCGTAGATTATGAGTTCTATGAAGATAGATCCTTGAGCAAGACCTTCTTGTACAGATTATATGAATCCACGGGGATCTCCACTTTCTGAAGATTAAGTACTATCACCGTGAATAATCCAACTGGCTGAAGATACCTATACAACCGGCCACTGTCAAGGGTGTGAATCACGGCTGTTGGCAATATGAAAATTCATGTTCGTCTGCGCTACGTATTTAGCTTTGGGGAAAAGGTGTCAGGTTTCAGGTGTCAGGGTCGAGAAACTTGAAGAGCTGAAACCTGAACACTGACACCTTACGATTGAACTCAATAACCAACAATCTCAATAACCAACAATCTTGATTTACACCCCACTGTCAAAGGGCACTGTATGTTTTTCCAGGGCAAACACATTTGAATCCCAATATAGGGAGAACGCTCCACGACGGCGTATATCTCTTTACAACCGACTGAAACTTGTGCTTAAAGCACCCGTAAGCCCGAGCCGCGCCGGAGTTATTAAGAACAATTCGTCGTTAAATTACCCTATTGATTCTTTTGTCATAATTTCATTCGGCTCGGGCTAACGCGTTCTAAAGCCTTTCAAACAGAGACCTTTGAAAAATGTCCATTTTTGTTCAAGTTCAAGAAAGGCGAAAATTTTAACCACAGGAATACATTGAGTATTTCGAGGATTAAAATTTGAGACTGACGTAGAAAT
>JAFDEW010000291.1 GCA_019310125.1 Deltaproteobacteria bacterium
TTGACTCGATTAGGGTTCTATCAGGAACCCCGTCATGTCCATTTGGATTGTCTCTCTGATATTGGTCGTCACCCTCTACCTGTTAATCACCGAAAAAATACCGGTCGATGTGACGGCTATCGGCATTATCGTGGTGCTCATGGTCAGCCGAATCCTAAGTCCACTGGAGGCGGTTATCGGTTTTGCCAATCCTGCGGTGATTACCGTCGCGGCCATGCTGATGATCAGTCAAGGCATGGTCCGTACCGGGGCCGTAGGGTTTGTCGGGCAAAAGGTCATCAAATATTCCAAGGGCAGCCCGAAACTTTCCCTGCTGGTTACTCTTCTCATCGTTGCCTCGGCCTCGGCCTTCATCAACAACACCCCCGTGGTGGTCCTTTTTATCCCGATTATTCTCAATCTCAGTTGTGAATACAATCTGAGTCCTTCCAAATTTCTCATTCCCGTGTCTTACGCCTCCATACTGGCGGGTACCTGTACGTTGATCGGTACGTCCACCAACATCATCGTCAGCGATCTGAGTGTCATACAGGGATACGGCGGTATCGGCATGTTTGAACTGTCTTCCCTCGGCATTCCCATTGCCGTGATCGGTCTGGCCTTTCTGTATGTGTGTTCGCCCCTATTGATGCCCGGTCATACCACACCGACCTGCGAAATGGAAGACCGCGAGGACAAGCGCTATCTGGCGGAATTGTCCGTTCCGCAAAACAGTCCTCTGGCAGGACAAGACTCGGCCTCATTTTTTGCCAAAAAATATCCAACGCTGGAGCTTTTTGAAATCGTGCGCGGTTCCCGCATCATTCCTGTTTCCGATGATTCTCTGCCCATCGTGTCCCACGACCTTATGCTCGTCAAAGGGTCGGCCAGCGACTTGATCGCCATGCTGAACGACAACGTCGTCGAACTGCCCCATGCTGATGAGGACCTGAACTTTTCTGCAGCGGATCAGAACACCTTGACCGTAGAACTGATTATTCCTCCCCAATCGTCGCTTATCGGCGAAAGGCTGCTGGACACCCATCTACAGGGGGATCCCAACGCGCATATCATTGCAATCAAGCGGAGAAGGCTGCATTACTCGGCCCAAAAAATACAGTCACTCAGACTCAGGGTCGGCGATATCATTCTGGTGCGATGCCCGATCAACACGCTGGAACAGATTCGCACGGGTGCCGATTTCATCATCATTGAAGATGTGCATCACGAAATCATTCACAAACGCAAGGCTCGCTGGGCAATTCTGATCTTTACCGGCCTGATTACCGCAGCCACCAGCGGCATGGCGGACATCATGGTATGTGCCCTGACCGGTGTTTTTCTGATGGTCCTGACGGGGTGCCTGAATTTGAGAGATGCCTATCGGGCCATTCGCGGGGATGTGCTGCTGTTGATTGTCGGCACCATCGCTCTGGGCGCCGCCATGGAAAAAACGGGCGCCACACGATTCTATGCGGAATGGTTTCTGAATCCTTTCAAAGACACCTCCCCCGGGGTGGTATTGGCCGGCATCATAGTGCTGACCAGCATCAGTACGCAACTGCTCAGCAATAACGCGACGGCCGTTCTGATTTTGCCCATCGCCATTGCCACGGCACTTAAACTGGGCGTAAATCCCAAACCGTTCATCGTTGGTGTCTGTTTCGGCGCCAGCGCCTGTTTTGCTTCCCCCATCGGCTACCAGACCAACCTGTTGGTCTATGGTCCGGGCAATTATCGGTTCAGCGATTATCTCAAGCTGGGTATCCCGCTGAATATCCTTGTCATCGTCATGGGGTCGCTGCTGATCCCGGTCTTTTGGACATTTTGATTTCGTGCTTCTTTGTTACACGCTGGAGTTGAAAATCTTTGGGGGAAATGTTAAAAATCATCTTGAGGGTCGTTTTTCAGGAATGACCGGGTCAGTGTTAATGATCAGATTTATTTGGATGCTTTTTAAAAAAAACGGAGACTAAAAAAATGCAGGATGAACTTAAGGCCGCACAGAAAGTGGTCAACCTAATCATCGATTTTTTTGTGAATTACAGTTTCCAAGTGGTCGGTGCCATTCTTATTTTTGTTGTTGGAATCCTGGTTGCACGGGCGGTGGCTTCTTTCCTCATGAAGTTCTTTGAGAGGAAAGAATTCGATGTTACTCTGTCAAAGTTTGCCTCCGCTGCGGCCAAGGTAACCATCCTCGGGTTTGCAATCATCATCGCCCTTGGAAAATTTGGCATTACCATCGCGCCGTTTATCGCTGCGCTCGCCGCCATGGCCTTTGGGGCCAGCTTTGCGATCCAAGGCCCCTTGGCGAATTATGGCGCCGGTCTTGTGATTGTCCTCACACGGCCCTTTGTGGTCGGCAACACGATTACCGTTTCCGGAGTCAGCGGCATCGTGGAAGAAGTTAATCTCGGCACCACGATTCTAACCGATGAAGACGGGGTGAAAATAACCATTCCCAATAAGCATATCGTGGGTGAAATTTTACATAACTCGGAAGAAAGAAGGATCGTGGAGGAAATTGTGGGGATCAGTTATGACAGTGATCCGGAGAAAGCCATCCGGATAATCAAAGAAGCTCTTGGCGAATTTCAGAAGATTTCCACGGAGCCGCCCGCTCGAGTCGGGATTCAGCAATTCGGTGATTCATCCATCAACATTGGATTACGCTATTGGATACCTACCCGGGAATATTTTGGGACGCTTTACCAGGTGAACCTGGCAGTGTACAAACAGTTAAAAGCAAGGGATATCCAAATTCCGTATCCACAAAGAGACATTCATATTATTTCGCGATCCTATGATGAATCGTCTACGGCTTCACGGATTTGAAAGAATTACACGCAAATCTTGACGGTCTCGTAAAAAGTCCAACTTCTGCGTTGTGCTGCATTTCGCAATCATTCAACGTACGAAAAGTACGCCTCATGATTACAAAATTTGCACGCCTTGATTTTGAACTTTTTACGAAACCGTCTAAATCGGACTTTTTACGGGTTTATCAATCTTAAGGAGCCTTTAGCATCCGTGAAACCGGACATTCGTGCAGAACATAGACGAGCATTTCTTTTTTTATCCGTATTTCTACGAAATCCAGGATAAAACTGCTGTTCCAATGATTATCATAACAATTCCGAAAAACCTGTAAGTTTGATCTGAAAGAGAGTTTAAATACCAGTTCATCATTTCATCATATAAGTTTTTAGGATTAATAAATATAATGACTCCTTTAATGACAGCCATGATACCGAGAATTCTTAGAAACCAAGAATGAAGGCTCCATGATGCGGAAATAAACAGCAAGATACCTATTATGGCGGGAAAAACCGAGAGAATTTTTCGATCTGTTTTCTCAAACAAACGTTTCATAACGTTTCTGGATTCGGTTGTATAAATAATACTCAAAGAACCCGCTGTAATCCACAAAAAGCTAATCGCGTAAAGAAACCATTTCATGTCCGATATCCTTTTTTTTCATGAGTTGAAAAATTATACTGTAAAGTCAATAATCACTAACTGAAACACATACTCTTTATTTTAACAGCATTTGTCAAGGATTTCTCTGCCACAGTCGGACGATATAACGGCAGCCATAGTGAGATCCTCGTCCGCCCAAGAAGTCACCACACTGGCGCATACCGGGCGCGATTTAAACCCGTTATCCGGCGAAGAAAGCGCGCAACAGCTAAAAGAGTTCGAACCTTACTTATTTTTACCCTGCAAATTTTCGAGCAATTGAATCATTTTTCCCTGGTGTCTCAATATCTGCAGGTTGGTCTCGACCATGAATCGAGTGGAGATGGCGATCTGTTTGAGATAGTCTTTTGATGGGTCATTGCTGTATGTTTTGCTACCTCCATAGCTGTTATTCCGGAGGGCCTCATAAAAGTCCTCGGTCAGTTCAATATATACCCCTTCCGGAATACGATCC
>JAFDEW010000292.1 GCA_019310125.1 Deltaproteobacteria bacterium
GTTGACATGGTCTTCTTTAAGAACCCCCATATTCACTTCCACGCTGACCGGAGACGGGGTTCCGAAAAGAATATCGGATATTTCCGTTGCCACCATGGATCCACCCCAGCCGTCGGCAAGGGCGGTGCGGTTTATCTGAGTGGTAATGTTCTCATAATCCTGATCCACTCCCATGTGAGTCCGATGCATCAGCTCCATAATCTCCCGCATGGCTCCCCTGGGAACAATACCGAGTTTGCGCCAGGTCTCCAGTGTTTTTTCAGGAACCCGTTTGGCAAAAGGAATTTCCCCTTCTACCTGGGTATAGGTGCGCTCCAGTTCTTTGTAAAGATCCATAGCAATATCATTAATCTCACGCCCTTCAACTTCAATTCCGATGGAAGACGCAACTTCCTCGAGCTTGTTCGGATCTTTAATTTCATAATCCGTGATATTTCCATTTACCACTTCACGAAAAAGATCGAGCATGCTCATTCCGTGGTCCGTATGGGCGGCACTTCCTGAAGCAACCATACGTGCAAAATTACGAGACATGATTGTATCAATGGTCGCACCGCAAACTCCAACTTTTCCATACGGATCTTTAGAGCTAAGACGGCAAGGTCCCATGGAACAATGTTTGCAGCACGCAGAATCTGCGCCAATGGGGCAGGCTTTCATGTTGGCAGCCCGATCAAATGCGGTCTCTACACCGTCTCTTTTGGCTTTTTCCAGCATTTGTTCGGTAGCCTCACAAATGGTGACATCCCTTGGATTAATCTCTTTTTTCTTGGATAAAACTTTCTTTTCTTCCATTTTTTCCTCCCTTCTTGGAAAGATTGTTTCTTAATAGAATTGATATATTAGACTCTAATAGTAATTATTACTACTAATAATAGATACCACAATGTGTAATGTCAACACTAAAAAAATAAAATTTATTTAATTACCTGACCAAGGCCCAAATCAATGTTTGCTATTTTACCCTCGCCCGGCGATAAAAAATGTCAGATTCGAGTTGCGTTTGTCTTCAAAGACCGGGGTTCCAACCTTTATGTTATCACCAGTCTTAACTTTTAAGCGGGGTTTTACAAAAACGAATCTTTTCCGGCAAAAGAGCCACCTGGGCAGGCAGGGCAAACGCATTTGAATCCCAATTCAGGGAGAATGCTCCACGACGGCGTATATCTCTTTCCAACCGATTGAAACTTGTTCTTAAACACCCGTAAGCCCGAGCCGCATCGCAGGTGTTAAGAACAATTCCTCGCTAAATTACCCCATTAATTTTTTAAGTCATCATTTCATTCGGATCGGTCTAACGCGTGCTAAAACCCTTCAAACAGTCAGTCGTTTTCCAAGAGAAACACGCCGTCACTCCGCTGGGCCGAACTCAAATTCGTTTACCCTTCCTGGGCAGGTATTTCCAATGGATCCACTTCAGGGGAGGTCCCTCCGGCAATTTTCATTCTGTACCATTTTATTTTTTTGGACAGATATCGTCCATCATTGGTACCCGGAGCTTACGGTTAGAAGAGGCGCATAAAACTAATCCGCAATAACCATGCCGAAAATTATTTTTCAAAACAAGTAGATTTGACAGCCTTTACAGGGTAACCGCATTTGATTTCGGTGGAGCGTTCTTTCTGTACTGGGATTCAAATACGTTTGTAACGGGCCGATACAGACTTGACATGGACCTTTTTTCAGCATAGAAGATATTAAGAAAACAGTGGACCATCCGGTGGCTGAAAGGATAACGACTTGTTAAAAGAAAACAAAATGAGAATGACCCGTCAGCGCAAGATAATATTAGAAGAGCTGCGAAAGGTCAAAACCCATCCTAGTGCCGACGAAATCTACGAAATGGTTCGTTTACGGCTCCCCAGGATTAGCCTGGGTACGGTTTACCGAAATTTGGAAATTCTTTCCGAATTGGGGGAAATTCAGAAGCTTCAACTTAGCGGTGCTTTGAAACGTTTCGACTGGGATACAAGCAAACATTACCATATCCGCTGTGTGCGCTGTAACCGGGTGGATGATGCTCCGATCGCGCCGCTGAACCAAATCGAAGATGAGCTTTATGAGTCAACTGTTTTTGAAATAATAGGACACAACCTTGAATTTGTGGGGCTTTGTCCGGAATGCTCAAAAAAAATTAGCAAAATTGACCCAAAAAATCATCTGTTATGACTCATGTCTCATGATACATCTATGTATCACGCATCAAATATGAGACGTTTTTTCGATTTTGTACCGTACGGTTCCCACACAACCATCTTATGTGAACACGTTAACCCTGACTCAATAATATTACGATTCCGTGTTAACCCTAAAATCTGCATGAATTATTCTTAAAAAAGTTTACATGGCCTGTATTTTTATAGGTTGTAACCCAACAACCTAACATCTCAACAAATTATAGGGACGACTCAATATCACCATTTCATACATCAGAACTTATTGAGAGGTTACTCAAAATCGAGACTTGCAGAAATTATTCTCGTTTTTATTCAATACTGCCGCTTTGGTCACTGTTCCCCCGGTTTTAATTCTTATATCGTTAAATTTGGCACGAATTTTGATTAATATTAAACATATTGATTTATCACTAGAGCTCGAAACTATAAGAAGTTTAAAGCCGAAACTCATTTTTTTTAAAGTTGTTTTGCTTGTCTGATACTGAGTTTGCCCAAAAATTACAGAAATGGAGGTGTAACATGGAAGCATGTCAGCCTATTTTAAATACCGGCCTCCGGGGTTTTAAAGTCGCAACAACCAATATAAGCGATGTTGACGGTACTGCCGGCAGATTGATTTATAGGGGGTATCTTGTTCAGGATCTGGCGGGAAAAGTTTCATTTGAAGAGGTTGCTCATCTTCTTTTATATGAAAGACTGCCTCAAAAACAAGAACTTGAAAACTTCAAGAAACAACTTGCCGGAGAGAGGGGGATGCCACCTGAGGTGATTGCAGCCCTTAAAACGAGACCCAAAGACGCGCTTCCAATGGATATCCTCCAGGCGGCGGTTGCCATGTTAGCGCATCATGATCCGGATACCAGAGAGTATTCTCCTGAAGCGACACTTCGTATGGCCATAAAGCTCATCGCAAAATTTCCAACCATTGTTGCAGCCTGGGAGCGGATCCGGAACAATAAAACACCTGTTGAACCAAATCCGGACTTGAGCCATGCAGCCAACTTTCTTTATATGCTCAACGGAGAAATTCCTGATGATGAATTGGCCGGCTTTTTTGATACTTGCCTGGTGCTGCATGCGGAACATTCTTTTAATGCCTCCACATTTTCGGCAAGACAGGTCGCATCAACAAGAGCCCACATTTACGCTGCCGTGGTCGCCGGTGTCGGGTCATTATCCGGAGAATTACACGGTGGTGCGAACACTCGGGTTATGGAAATGCTCCTTGATATCGACGATGTTGACCGGGTCGAGGCGTACGTGAACAATTTATTTGATACCGGCGGAAAAATCATGGGAATGGGCCATGCCGTCTATAAAACTGATGACCCCCGTGCGCATATCCTTGCACCCATGTCCAGAAAAATGGGTGAACGTACCGGCGAGTCTAAATGGTATGAACTGTCTAAAATTCTCGAAAAAAAAGGCAAGGAAGTCTTTAAACAGAGAAAAGGCAGAGATATTTATGTAAACGTTGATTTTTATAGCGCATCTCTTTATTATTACATGGGGATACCGGTGGATCTCTTTACCCCATTATTTGCCATGGCCAGAATTTCCGGCTGGGCCGCTCATGTTATTGAAGAGCAGTTTGGAGGTGCTGCGTCCAAACCGGTGCTTTACCGTCCCGATTCCGAATATATCGGTGATTATTGCGGCCCGGATCAGTGCGCTTTTGTACCCATGGAAGAAAGATAGTCTATGGCTTAAAAAAGATGAACTCGTAAA
>JAFDEW010000293.1 GCA_019310125.1 Deltaproteobacteria bacterium
AGATCTGAGAGGTACAAACAGGACCTGTCTCTCATCATGATCGACTTCGATGATTTCAAGCATCATAACGACACCTATGGCCACCAGACAGGGGATAAGATATTGAAGGAAGTTGCCGGGTTGATACGAAAATCCATCCGAAAGTCAGATATGGTTTTTCGATACGGTGGAGATGAATTTATTGTTATGGTCCCGGGATGTAATCTAAAAGAAGCTGAGCAGTTAGCTAACGCACTGGTTAAAAAAGTTGACAGCCACCATTTTGAAAACCTGGAGGGACAGTCTTTAAACGGAATATCGATAAGTTGTGGAGTGACCTGCTATACCGACTACACCGGAAGCCCGGAAGCGTTTGTGGCAAAAGCAGATAAATGCCTCCTCCAAGCCAAGAGCGAAGGCAAAGGCGTGGTTTTGGCTCGAACATGCTCGCCCACACAAAATAATAATTCTGGCCCAGAGGACCCGGCTTTGTTACCACCCCAGAGGGCATTTGCTTTGTTGGAAGTTCATTGACTTATTGAAATTCCAAGCAACAAATCCCAAAATCATTTGCTCTTTTAAATAATGCTTGGCATTAACTTTACGATTTAGTGAACAGGGCGAGGAATGGCCCATTAATAATCCCGCATCGCGGGGAAAGACCAAATTTTTCAGCATCAAAATAAATTGGCTGTTTTCAGGGTATCCAGTAAAGACGTTCAGGTGTTTTCCATTCCCGTTGAATCACCGCATCAGGTTTATTTACGATAAATAACCGGGGGATGGCAACGCCTGAATCGGAAATGTTAACCCGTAACCTTTGCAACCAACCGGATGATCTTTTTTAGAACTTCTTCATCGAAAAAATTATCTTCAATTCATTCCTCAAATCGTGTACCCTGAATCCTGAACCCTGAGCCCTAAACCCTGAAACCTCAATATTGGCCGAGATAAATCACAGTGACAGATATCCTTCTCATCCAACCGCCGATTCGCGATTTTTACCTGACCGTCAAAAGGACCATCCCCTATGGGCTTGCATGTATTGCCGCGGTCCTGAGGAAAGAAGGGTTTTCCGTAGAAATTTTTGACGGCCTTTCTACCTCAAAATCTCGAATCCTGGATCTTCCCGGAGAAATGGACTATCTCCGGCAATTCTACCCCAAGCCCGATCAATCCCCGTTCGGACTGTTTCATCAGTATCGGCACTTTGGATACAGCTTCGAACATATCGGACGGGTCGCCAGGGATTCCGGGGCCTTTCTGGTGGGAATTTCGGCCCTGTTCACGCCTTATTTCCAGGAAGTTTTAAAGGTTGCCGAGTCCGTTAAACGATTCCATCCAACCTGCCGCATCGTCATCGGAGGGCACCATCCCACCGCTTTTCCCCGCAGCGCGATGGAGCACTCAGCCCTTGATTTTGTTATCCGGGGGGAAGGCGAAATCTCAATGCCGCTGCTTGCCAGGGCGCTGAAAACCGGTACCGCTGTTGCGTCCATACCGGGGATTGTATTTAGAAAAAAAGACGGCACCCTGCATGTGAATGAACCGGCGGCCGTAGATAATCTGGATCATCTTCCCCTGCCCGCGACCGATCTGATCAAGCAGGGTTTTTATCAAAGGAAAAATAAAGGCAGCGCAGTCATTACCACCAGCCGGGGGTGCCCTCTGAACTGCACTTACTGCAGCCTGGGCGCCTCCTCTTTTGTTCCTTACCGTCGCAGAAGCGTGACCTCTGTGATTAAGGAGCTGGAAACCGAGATCACCCGAAATAATGTCAGATTCATAGACGTTGAAGATGAGAATATTTCCTTTGATAGAAAATGGTTTCTGCATCTTTTGAAAGAGATCAAAAACCGTTTCGCAGGATACGGGCCGGAATTCAGAGCCATGAACGGCCTGTTACCCTCTACTATAGATGATGAGACGGTTCACGCCATGCAAGAGGCCGGTTTCAAAACCCTGAATCTTTCCTTAGGTTCTACTTCCCGGGCCCAGCTCCGGCGTTTCAATCGACCCGACGTCCGCCAGGCCTTTGACAGAGCGCTGCAATCCGCCGAAAAATATGGCCTGAATGCCGTCGGCTATGTGATTGTCGGCGCACCGGATCAGCGCGCCAACGAATCTTTGGTTGATCTGCTCTCTCTGGCCGCCAGAAGGGTGCTGATCGGTATTTCTGTTTTTTATCCGGCGCCGGGCAGCAGGGATTTCGAGCAATGCAGAACTAAAAACATACTTCCCGGTACATTTTCGCTTATGCGTTCCAGTGCGCTGCCCTTGTCTCACACAACCACCAGAAAAGAAGTGGTCACCCTTCTCCGGCTGGGAAGAATCCTTAATTTCATGAAATATCTGTCAGACCTTGAAACAGCACCTTCCGGCGCTTCCATGCCGCGTGCATCCGTCAAACAAGGGGACAACCGCATTCAAGTGGGCAGGAAACTTCTGCGAATGTTTCTAAATGACTGCAAAATTAGAGGGATGACTCCGGACGGAAAGATTTTCGAACACAATATTTCAATCCCACTGACCCACAGGTTTATTCAAAACCTCAAAAATATCCGTATCCGGGGGACCCGATAACCCGAATCGTCCGATCGCTTTCCGGATTTTTTTGAAAACGGTTGCAAATATCCACAACATCTGGTATATCCCTTCCTAAAATCCACTAAAGGCGGGTTGCTCTCTTCCGGGCATATCGATACCCTCACTGCTTATATTGCTGCTCAGTTACCCCGCCTTTTTAATAAAATTGAACCCAAGGGAATTCGTCATGGCGGTTGCGGAAATGATCGAGTCCATCGATTTGAACCCGGTCATGTGCTCGGCGGAACGTTGCGTGGTGGCTGACGCCAGAATCATAACGAAAGCAGCAAACGATTCGACACCCAGTTGAGAGTTCAGTTCCCTTTGACTAAGTTGAGGTATTTTTTTCGAAGAAAAGTGCTGAAATCTTGCCTGTGATCTTTCAAAACTGTTAACAGATAACTGATAACGCCTAATCGAGTTCGGACTCGATTAGAGTATTACCTAACCCTTTTTCAAACGGAGGAACTTATGGAGACCAAAGATTCCTATTCCAAGAAAATGAAGGCCAAATTCGATGAGTTAAACGATAAATGGCAAATTGAGCGCAAGAAGCTGGAAGGCAGAGCGCAACACGCCAAGGTCGAAGTCAAAAAAAAATTTGAAGAACAAACGGAACTCCTTAAAAAAAATCGCGAAAAAATGACGCAGAAGCTGAGTCAAATTGACCATGCCGGTGAAGACTCATGGAAGGACATTAAAAAAGGGGTGGATACCGCCTGGCAAGCCCTGAATGAAGCCATAAAAAAAGCGCGATCTCACTTTGATTGAAGGGTTATATTTCTTTGGAACCTAACGAAATAATGCCAAAACAAATTCGTGTTCTCTTGTTCGATTTGGGAGGTGTCCTCATCGAACTGAACGATCTGTCCACATTGTTACAGTTTAATGGCAGCGAAATGCCTGTCAACAAGCTTTGGTCGGATTGGCTCTCCTCTCCGGCTGCGCGTGCGTTTGAAATGGGTATTTCTACCAAAGAGCAATTTGCGGACAACTACATTGAAGAAACGAATTTACCCATAAAACGCAATGAATTTCTCAACGCATTCACCCAACTGCCGAAAGGTCTGTACCCTGATGCCCATAGACTCATAGAACGTTGTCGAGACCGCTATTTCATTGCGTGTTTGAGCAACACAAATGCGATACACTGGCAGAGACTTACCCATGAAATGGGTATTGACGGGATGTTCGATCAGCATTTTGCGTCACATCTGACCGGAAAACTGAAACCGGATCGGGAATCTTTTGAGCATGTTCTTCAAAGCCTTAATTGTGATCCGCCAGCCATTCTTTTCTTGGATGATAA
>JAFDEW010000294.1 GCA_019310125.1 Deltaproteobacteria bacterium
ATCCCAATACAGGGAGAACACTCCACGACGGCGTGTATATCTTTCCAACCGACTGAAACTTGTGCTGAAGCACCCGTAAGCCCGAGCCGAGCCGGAATTATTAAGAATAATTTTTCGCTAAATTATCCCATGGATATTTTTTGTTATAATTTCATTCGGCTCGGGCTAACGCTTGCTAAATCCCTTCAAACAGTCAGTCGGTTTCCAAGAGAAACACGCCGTCGCTACGCTGCACCGAAATCAAATACGTTTACCCTGCAACATGGCAGATCCGGCAACTTCGGCAAGCACAGTCCGGCAGCTATTCATGCGGGTACCAGAACTTAAAAATGTGCTTTTCGCCATCAACCTTCACCAGACAAATCACACCGTATTTACCTTTGTTGTTTATCGTAAAGTTGGCTGCAAAAATTCCATTATAGTTTTTCAAAAGATTTGTTTGTTCCATTTCATTAGGCCCGATCAATTTAACTTTTCCAACAGCGTTTTTAATGGGATGATTCATGGAATCATGAAACAATTTTACCATAACGTGATGGGTGGCGCCGTTTGGATCTTTCATGTTCATGCTTGAAAGGCTCATAATCTGGAATTCCGCCCGAATATTTTTTTCAATCATTGTATGTTCAAATGTACTGTCCGGGGATGTTTTTTCCATGGACTTTGACTCGGGCTTTGTCCCTGAGCCATGATTTTTGTGGGGCGCTTCTGCAGCTGTCAAACTTGTCCACCCCCAACTTAACGCCAGCAGCATTGTTAATAAAGCAATTGTTTTTTTCATGATAATCTCTCCTTTTTATCTTTTAATCATCTGTCTTTTGGACAGAATAATCCTTTGGTAAGTTCCATCCTTTCCACAGGCCATAGATGGCCGGCACCACGATGAGTGTCAAAATCGTTGCGCTGACCATGCCGCCGACCATGGGTGCGGCAATGCGCTTCATCACTTCGGATCCGGTACCATGGCTCCACATAATCGGCATCAGGCCGGCCATGATGGCCACCACCGTCATCATTTTCGGTCGTACCCTCAGCGCCGCTCCCTCTTCAATGGCTTCCTGGAGATGCTGCTTGCTGAACGCTTCACCGTATCGGGATTTATATTTGCGATAGGCGATATCCAGGTATATTAACATTATGACCCCGGTTTCCGCCGCAACGCCGGCCAGGGCGATAAAACCTACCCCCACCGCAACACTCATGTTATACCCCAAAATATACATCAACCATAGCCCTCCGGTCAGCGAAAAGGGGACGCTCAGCATGATGATGAGGCTCTCGGCAATGTTTTTGAAATTGAAGTAGAGCAGCAGGAAAATAATGATCAAGGTCATCGGGACCACGATCATCAGCCGTTTCTGAGCTCGGATCATGTACTCGTATTGGCCGCTCCAGATCAAACTGTAACCCGGCGGCAGTTTTATTTTCTCACGGACAACCTCCTGTGCTTTTTTGACGTAAGTTCCCACATCGATGTTCGTAATGTCCACATAGATCCAGGCATTCTTTCGTGCGTTTTCACTTTTAATCACCGGCGGACCCTTGACGATCCGTATATCGGCGACCTGAGTGATGGGAACCTGAGCGCCCATGGGCGTTGGAACCAGTATTCGTCTTAATTTTTCCGGCGTATCCCGGAGTTCGGATCCATATCGAAGATTGACCGGATAGCGTTCCAATCCTTCCACCGTCTGGGTAATGTTCATCCCGCCGATGGCGGTCATGATGATGTCTTGGACATCTCCTGTGGTCAGGCCGAAACGTGCAGCTTCTTTGCGTTTGATATGAAAATCCAGATAATTGCCACCGGTGACCCTTTCGGAGTAAACGCTAAGGGTACCGGGCACCTGTCGCATCACCGCTTCGATTTCTTCCCCCAAATCGCTGAGTACCTGCAGATCTTCTCCCATGAGCTTGATCCCGACCGGTGTCTTAATCCCCGTGGAAAGCATATCGATTCGTGTTTTGATCGGCATGGTCCAGGCATTGGTCAACCCCGGAAATTGGATGGCTTTATCGAGCTCATCGATCAGCTTTTCAATGGTCATCCCCTCACGCCATTCGGACTCGGGTTTCAGCATAATGGTCGTCTCGATCATGGAAAGCGGCGCCGGATCGGTGGCCGTCTCGGCCCGGCCTGGCAATAATACGGTCGGTCTGCTGCAGAAGTTCTTTGGCTTTAGTTATTGAAATGCCCGGCAGGGTCGTTGGCATATAGAGCAGGTCACCTTCATTTAACGGCGGCATAAATTCTGATCCGATGCGCTTCCAGGGAATATAACTCATAACCAAGACCAGCACAGCCAGCAGAACCACCAGAATTTTGGCTTTCAGTACCAGCTTGATAACGGGATGATAGATCCAAATCAGAAAACGGTTTACCGGATTTTTCCCCTCGGGTCTTATCTTACCACGAATCATATAACCCATCAGAACCGGAACAATGGTCACGGACAGCAGCGAAGAACCGACCATGGCGTAAGTCTTGGTAAACGCCAAGGGTCTGAAAAGCCTTCCTTCTTGGGCTTCCAGCATGAAAACCGGTAAAAAGCTGACAGCGATGATGAGCAGCGAAAAGAACAGAGACGGTCCCACCTCCTTGGCGGCGTCTGCTATTAAATCCCAGTGGGGTTTTTTCCCGCCATCGTGTTCGATATGCTTGTGGGCGTTTTCGATCATTACGATGGCTGCGTCCACCATGGCGCCGACAGCAATGGCAATTCCTCCAAGACTCATAATGTTGGCATTGATTCCCTGCCGTTCCATGATGATAAAACTGATCAGCACCGCGACAGGTAATATAAAAATTCCCACAAAAGCACTGCGAAAATGGAGCAGAAAAACCATACAGACCAATGCTACAATGATACTCTCTTCGATGAGGGTCCGTTTCAGATTGTCCACGGCGCGCAGAATAAGATTCGAACGGTCATAGACGCTTTTCAGATGAACCCCTTCGGGAAGCCCCGATTTAAGCTGCTCCAGCCGTTTTTTGACATTTTTGATGACCTGTAAGGCATTTTCACCATACCGCATCACCACAATACCACCGACGGTTTCGCCGGTACCGTTATCGTCGGCAATGCCCCGCCTGAGTTCCGGCCCGATTTTAATCACGGCAACATTGCGCAACAAAATCGGTGTCCCCTTCTGGTCGACGCCGAGGGGAATGTTGTTGAGGTCATCAATGCTCTTTATATAGCCCAGTCCCCGGACCATGAACTCGGTTTCTCCCATCTCTACCAATTTGCCGCCCACATCATTGTTGCTGCGCTGAACAGCCATTTTGATCTTTTGGAGGGGAATGTTGTATGCGATCAGCTTGTTGGGATCAACGATTACCTGGTACTGCTTTACATATCCGCCGATGGATGCGACCTCGGCCACTCCGGGAACACCGGCAAGTTCATAACGTAAAAACCAATCCTGAATGGAACGCAGCTGGGCAAGATCGTGTCGATCACTCTCCAGCGTATATTCGTAGACCCATCCCACACCGGTGGCATCCGGTCCCAAAGAAGGGGTTACGTCTCTCGGAAGGCGTCCGGATACATAGTTCAGGTACTCCATAACGCGACTGCGGGCCCAATACAGGTCGGTACCATCTTCAAAAATGATATAAACAAACGAAATACCGAAAAATGAATAGCCTCGGACCACTTTGGCAAACGGGACTGAAAGCATGGCCGTTGTGAGCGGATAGGTAACCTGGTCTTCCACGACCTGGGGTGCCTGTCCCTGATATTCGGTAAAAACGATCACCTGTGCATCAGAAAGATCCGGTATGGCATCCAGAGGCGTTTTCAACATCGCATGGGTGCCGGCCGCAATCACAAACACGGTCATCAGGATGACCAGAAATTTGTTTTTTATGGATAAATCTATGATTTTTTCTATCATATCAAATGCCTCTTGAAGATTTTCCAATCCGTAAAAATCATTTTGAACCGATCCATACTCACATGTGCACGCGCGCTAATTCGCTTTCGAAGTTCCGGTCGTCTCATCCATCTTCATATCGGACATATCGAGATCGTCTGTTTGGGTTTTCGGAATTTCGGTGGTCTGGTCCATCTTCATATCTGACATGTCCAGATCCTCTGTTTCCATTTGCATTGATCCGGCAGAAGTCGATGCCGCATTTTGCTTTTGGACGTCCAGCATTTTTTGAATGGCCTCTCGTAAACGGCTTTCCGAATCGAGCATGAACTGGGCGGAAATCACAATTTGTTCATGTTCTTTCAGGCCTTCCAATACCTGAAACTCATTATCATTTCCTTCTACACCGAGTTTGACCTCACGGGGCTGAAATCTTCCCTTGCCAAGGGCCACAAAAACAACCTTTCGAACGCCACTGTCAATAACCGCTTCCTGGGGAATAACCAGACTATCTTTAGCAACGGCGGACTCCAGACTTACATTGGCGTACATATTCGGCTTGAGATGAAAATCGGGATTGGGAAATTCCAATCTGAGTGTAGCCGTACGGGTTTTGGCCGTAAGAAACGGATAAATGTACATGACGTTACCGGCAAAGATTTTGCCCGGGATGTAGGAAAGTTCCATCTTGGCAGGCATTCCATTTCGAATCCAGGGAAGCTCGTACTCATAAATGTCCACATCCACCCACACCTTTGAATATTGATGACCACGCCCTTTGCCGGAGAATAGATGGTTAGAGTCTTTTGGACGTTGCCGGTAGTTTCAATTTTCTTTATTTGCTTGTCGTTCAGGTCCCAGTACTTCAGTCGGGTACGAGAAGCATCCAAAAGACGTTGGGCCCCTTCACGGATGCCGGTGTAAGGACTGTCTTTCAGCCTTGCGTTATGCTCAAGGGCCAGAAGATATTCCTCTTGCGCTGTTACCAGCTCAGGACTGTAAATACCAAAAAGCGGTTGGCCTTTTTTCAACGTTTCACCAACAAAATTCACATACAGTTTTTCAATCCATCCGTTGAATTTGGTATTGACCGTATAGATGAGTCTTTCATCGTAGGTAATATTGCCGAATGTTCGGATATATTTGACCAGGGGTTTGCGTTTTACGCGTGCCAGACGAACGCCCATATTTTGAATGGTCACCGGATCGATACGGATGGTCGAAGCCGGTTCTTTGTCTTGGCCTGCTTCCTCGTAAACCGGCACCAGATCCATTCCCATGGGAGATTTTCCCGGTTGGTTTCGAATATACGTCGGATCCATGGGGGCGGCCCAGTATTTGATCTTTTTACCGGTTTTGGGATCTATCATTCCCGCTTCCAGTCCCTTTTCCGAAGCCAATGCTTGTGTAACCGTAAGGTTTGGTTTGCCGGTGTGGTTTATGTGGAGACCCGTCCAGGTGATCCATACGGTCAACACACCGATCAAACCAAATGCTGCTATAAGCTTTGACTTTTTTGTAAATCCTTTCATGATGTATTCTCCTGTTGCCAATGAGAACCATTTTCGCCAAGATTCTGAGACAAAACCGGTTCGCCCAGAACCTCTTCAAGTTCTGCTCGCTTTTTATAGAGACTAAACAGATAATTTTCTGACTGAAGCTCGAAGCGGAGCAGTTGAATTTGAGCATTGATCATGGTACTGAATTCTACCTTGCCGACCTCATAGGCATTTAAGGAGGACCGGGCCCATTGCTCTGCCTGGACGATCAGAGCATCTGTAATTAGCTTGTAGTTTTTCCGGATGTTTCGGATATCGCTTACCAGGGCGTCTATTTTGTGAGGGAGACTGTTTGCTAAATTTTGATAAGATTGTAAGGCGGCCTGATGACTCAATTTGGTTGCTTCCAACTTTTTGTCTTGCCTGGTTTTCTGCCAGAGGGGAATATTTATGACAACAGAGGCTGAAAAAAAGTCAGGCAAATCCCGGTCGTTCAAGTCTTCTTCACGCTGGCCGTAAGCCACTGTGAAATCCATATCCGGCCAATAGTCCTTTTGGGCCAGCTCAATCTCCACATTGGCCTGATCGACTTCAGCCTGTTTGACTTTCAGCCAGGGATTCATCGTCAAAGAACGGGTTTGTAATTCCTTTTTTTCCAGTTCTAAATCAGGATATGGCAAGTTTCCAGGCGGTACGACAGGGATGAAATTTCCCCGATTGAGCAGGGCGTTGATCCGATCTTCGAGGGTGCGGTACTTTTTCCCCAAAGTAATCTGTTCATCCAAAAGTTTGCTCATTTCTACTTGGGCCTGCAGAACATCTTGTTGGAGACCCTGACCTGTTGCATATCTCGTCTCCGATACCCTGATCAGCTGGTCCAACATTCCAATGAGTCTCTCATTGATTTTTTGACTGCCGGCAACAAAACCCAATTCGTAGTACGCCGTCGCGACTTGTCGGGCGAGTTCCAGCCGCTTCGCTTTTAAAATCGCCTCTTGACGGATCGCTTTCATTGCCGCCTGTTGGGATCGGAGGCTCAATTTGCCGAACCACGGTATTTTCTGGGCGATAAAAAGCTGCTTCTGGGTCATGGGTTCCTGGCTAAAACTGAATGTATCGGTCGGAAGATTCAGCAACCCGATGCCGATGCGAGGATCATTCAATGAACCCGAAAACGAGACCTCTTCCATGAGGCCTTTCACCTGAGATTCCATACTTTTGATGTCTTGGTTGTTGGCCAAACCTTCTTCAATAAGCCTGCTCAAAGGTTGTGGAGCCCAGATGGAAGAGCCAGCAGATGATCCGGTAGGAGCAATGCAAACCATCACTGCCGCTACCGATGTTAACCATATTAATTTGGGCAAAAACTGCTTCATGTCGTGCCTCCCATAGTTTTTATGGATATATTCCAATATTAAAATGCAAAACATGTGCCAAAACATAACCATTTAAAAATGAAACAAATATCTGATTGAGAGGCCGGGGAGTTTTTTTATACAAATAGGTTTTATAATTTCATAGTAAAAGCCTATTCCACAAAACAATATCTCGTTTCATTGATTTTGATATACCACATTGTAGCATTATATTGAGCATAATTCAAAACTTTTGTGTTCTTATGGCAAAACAGAGAATTCTTATAATTATTTTATAGGAGATTTATAAATTTATTGAAGTATAAAATAAAATGAGATAAAAAGTTTAATAAGAGATCGTTCATAACCATGTAAAAAAAAGGGAGGATAACATGCTGCTTAAAGGGAAAAAAGTGATAATTTTAATAGAAGAAATGTTCAATGTTTTTGAATTCTGGTATCCTTATTACAGATTAAAGGAGGAAGGCGTGGAAGTTACCGTAGTTGGTTCGGGCAGTGCTGAAGTTTATACCGGTAAACCGGGCACACAAGCCAAAGCCGATGCCAGTGCCGACCAGGTAGCCGCGGAAAACTTTGACGGGATTATCATTCCGGGTGGATATGCGCCGGACATGATGCGCCGATACCCTTCCATGGTGAAGTTGGTAAAAGATTTTTTCAATGCCGACAAGCCGGTCGCTGCCATTTGTCATGCCGGATGGATGCTGGTTTCTGCGGGAATCCTCTCCGGAAGGAAAGTAACCTCTTTTTTTGCAATAAAAGACGATTTGATAAATGCCGGGGCAAAATGGGTTGATCAGGAGGTTGTTGTGGACGGAAACCTGGTAACCAGTAGGACGCCGGATGATCTTCCGGTCTTTATGAAAGCCGTGATTCAATTACTTCAATAAGTATGTTTTTCCATACGGGAAGCGACTGAATCCCAGTCGGCAAGATTATCAAGCACAGTCTCCACGAAATCGGTGCGCCGGTTCTGGTAGTCCAAATAGTAAGCATGCTCCCAGACGTCAACAGTAAAGATGGGGTTCAGTCCCTGGGAGAGGGGTGTATCTGCATTTGCAGTTGTGACTACTTTAAGTATATCGTCGTCCAATACCAACCAAACCCACCCGCTCCCAAACCGACTCTTGGCTGCCGCCAGAAATTCATTTTTGAACGCATCAAAAGTCCCGAATGAGTCTTCGATTTTTTTTGCGAGCTTTCCCTTTGGTATACCACCGCCACCGGGCTTCATGCAGTTCCAGAAAAAGTCATGGTTCCATGCTTGAGCAACATTATTGAAGATTTTGGAGTACTTCTTTTTACCCGCGGTGAGCTTGATAATTTCCACAGGCGTCTCGCCTTGGAAGTCGCTGTCCTTCAACAGGCGGTTGGCCGTGGCCACATATCCGGCGTGATGTTTGCCATAATGCAAGGCAATCGTCTTTGCCGAGATATATGGTTCAAGTGCATTCTCTGGATAGGGAAGAGGATTCTGCACCAATAAGGGCTTTTCCTCAGCAGTTCCGCATTGATTGACAGCCAAAGCAATGCAGAGAACCATAAGAAGGAGCGTTCCCTTTCGTAACTTGCGGG
>JAFDEW010000295.1 GCA_019310125.1 Deltaproteobacteria bacterium
CCACCATAATTACGTCAACATTATCAGGGGGTATGACACCGGTTTGCTCCTTATAAACAATTGAAAAACCGTGAGAAAAATAAAGCGCATCCCCTTCGTTAAGGCATTCTTTTACTAGAGGCCAGGTGGCGACTTGCCCTGCATCGGAAAGGAGTTCTTTAATGATCGTCCCCTGCTTTGCCGCTTCTTTGAGGGGAAATAAGGTTTCACCCGGAACAAACCCGTCGGCAACAGCCTTATTCCAGTAAGCGTCTCCCTCAAGCTGTCCTATTATCACCTTAAATCCGTTATCTTTAAGATTGAGCGCCTGAGCCGGTCCCTGAACTCCGTAGCCGAGAATTACAATTGTTTCATCTTTAAGCACTTCTTTAGCTTTTTCCAATGAAAATTCTTCCGAAGTAATTACTTCTTCTTCAGTACCGCCAAAATTAATCTTAGCCATGTTACTCTCCTATGCTAAATGTTAAAAATTAGAAATTGAACACCTAATCCGGACAAGCCGGAATAAAAAGGGACTGAAAATTGAATATTGACAATTGACTATTTAAGGAAGTCGCTTCGCTCTATCATTTTGATATTGCAAATTATAAGAACTGGAAGAATTCCTTAAATATTCAATCTTCAATCGAAAATATTCAATTATTTGCTGCAAAAAGCACCCCGGTGAAATTGACTCTGTATTTCACGGGGCAAGCAAAATTTATAAATAAGCGTCTACTTGGCCTCCCTGATGAGCGCAATGATGCCTGTTTTTGCAATTTCCTTGATACCGATCGGTTTTAAAAGATTTAATATGGCTTTCATTTTTCCTTCGTCACCGGTCACTTCTATGGTGTAGTGATCCAGGCTCACATCAACCACTTTGCACCTGAAGATATCCACAATCCGCAAAATTTCGGCACGGTGCTCGGCTTTGGCCATAACCTTGATCAGGGCCATCTCCCTGTGCACAAATTCCGTACCGGTGAGATCGTGGACTTTAACCACATTAATGAGCTTGTTAAGCTGTTTTTCAATTTGTTCAATGATCGGCGGTTCTCCGGTGGTAACCAGGGTGATCCTCGATACCATAGGTTCTGTTGTTTCGGCAACGCAGAGGCTTTCAATGTTAAATCCCCGGCCGCTGAACAGTCCCGCAATTCTGGAGAGAACACCGGGTTCGTTGTCTACTAGAATCGAAAGTACATGTTTTTCTTCTGTCATGGGTAGCATCCTTTTCTTTCTCGCCACTAAGGCACCCGGGCACGAAGAAAGAAAAATAAATATATCCTTTGTGTCTTAGTGTCTTTGTGGCAAATATTTTTACTTCTCTCCGAGCTGTAGGCTCTACGAGCCGGAGGCCGGTTTGTCCGGGTTGGGTTATACCAGAAGCATTTCCGTTACAGGAGCTCCTGCCGGAACCATGGGATAAACACATTCTTCTTTTTCTACCACAAAATCCATTATTACAGTTTTTTTGGAAAAAAGTCCTTTTTTCAAAACGGGTACAACCTCCTCGGGTTTTGTTGCTCTTAACCCCACAGCGCCGTATGCTTCGGCAAGCTTTACGAAATCCGGAGCACATTCAAGGCAGGTGGAGACATAGCGTTTATTGAAAAAAAGCTGCTGCCATTGGCGAACCATACCCAGATAGCCGTTATTTAAGATAACAATTTTTACCGGAAGACCGCATTGTATGGCCGTGGTCATTTCCTGGATGTTCATCTGAATACTGCCGTCCCCGGCAACATCGACCACAAGCTTATCCGGACAGGCGAGTTGCGCTCCGATGGCCGCCGGCAGTCCGAATCCCATACACCCAAGGCCTCCTGACGTAATAAAATGGTTGGGTCTGTCAAAGTGATAATACTGGGCGGCCCACATCTGATTCTGACCCACTTCGGTGGTGATGATGGCCTCACCTTTGGTGAGCTGATAGAGCTTGTCCACCACATACTGGGGTTTGATAACATCTTTCTGATCATAGGTTTGAGGTGATGTGCTTTTCCAGTGATCAATCTGATCGATCCATTTTTGGCGTTTTTTCTTGAGATCGCCCAGGTCTTCTTTGTCCAGCAACTTGTTGAGTTGGGAAAGAGTGATTTTGCAATCGCCCACAACCGGAATCGTAACCGGAATATTTTTTCGTATGGATGTGGGATCGATATCGATGTGCACAATCTTGGCATTGGGCGCAAATGCATCTGTTTTGCCGGTAACACGGTCGTCAAAACGGACGCCGATGCCGATCATAAGATCGCAATCTCCGGTGGACATATTGGATCGATAGGTACCATGCATCCCGATCATGCCGAGCCACAACGGGTCCGTACCGGGAAATCCACCCAGGCCCATCAGAGAACACGTCACGGGAATTTGGGCTTTATGGGCAAGTTCCGTAAGCTCTTTGGAAGCTTTTGAAAGTATAACACCACCGCCTGCAAAAATAAGCGGTTTTTGGGAGTCTTTAATCATATCCGCAACCCGTTGCAGCTGTTTTACATTCGGGCTGTAGGTAGGCTTGTAAGACTTGAGTTTAATTTTTGTGGGTGCCTTGTAATCGATGGTATTGGCGGCTACATTCTTAGGAATATCTATCAAAACAGGTCCCGGGCGGCCCGAACTGGCGATCAAAAAAGCTTCCTTGATGATCCTGGCAAGATCTTCGGTACGTTTAACAAGGTAGTTGTGTTTGGTGCACGGTCGGGTGATGCCCACGGTATCGACTTCCTGAAAGGCATCATTTCCGATAAGATGTGTCGGGACCTGCCCGGTAAAGATTACGACCGGAATTGAATCCATATAGGAGGATGCAATACCGGTTACGGTGTTGGTTGCGCCGGGCCCGGAGGTTACCAGGCATACCCCCGTCCGTCCGCCCGCACGGGCATAACCGTCAGCAGCATGAACCGCACACGCCTCCTGGCGAACCAGAATATGACGGATATCCGTTCTTTCAAGTTCATCATAAATGTCGATGACGGCCCCCCCCGGATATCCAAAGATCGTGTCAACACCTTCTTCTTTTAGGACCTTCATCATAATTTGTGCGCCTGTTAGCTTCATGATTGTGTTCCTTCCTTTTTTAGTTAACATCTTAAATTTTTGCTTATTTTACCACCGCCCCCTCACTGGCGGATGAAACCATTCGTGCATACCGCGCCATATACCCATGGGTGATCTTGGGTTGCGGCGGGGACCATTTTGATAACCGCTCGTTGATTTCTTGATCCGAAACCTTGAGTGCTATTTTTTTCGCGGGAATATCAATGGCAATTCCATCTCCCTCCTGAACAATCGCAATGGGCCCTTTTTGCATGGCTTCCGGTGAAATGTGCCCGATGGCAGCGCCTTTGGTGCCTCCTGAAAACCGGCCGTCCGTAAGCAACGCCACATGAGCATCCAACTTCATGCCTACGATGGCCGAAGTGGGGGTCAGCATTTCCCGCATTCCGGGGCCTCCCATGGGACCTTCATATCGAATCACGATAACGTCCCCTTTGTTGATATTGCCGTCCATGATGGCCCGGCTTGCCTCTTCCTCCGAATCAAACACCCTGGCCGGTCCTTCATGGCGTAGCATTTCATCCAGAACCGCAGACTGCTTGACCACGCATCCTTGAGGCGCAAGATTGCCGAACAATATGGCAAGCCCCCCTTCGGCATGGTATGGGGTGTCTGTTGACCGGATTACCGTATTATCCAGTATGCCTTTATTTTTTATATTATCTTCCACGGTGCTGCCGGTTACCGTCAGGCAGGTGTTATCGATCAGGCCGGCCCTGGAAAGTTCATTCATCACCGCAGGAATGCCGCCCGCCCGGTTCAGGTCTTGAAGATGATGCGTTCCGCCCGGACTGAGTGAGCAAAGATGCGGGGTTGGCTACATTTGATTCCCGCGCGATGGCCGCAAGATGAAGCACCGTGTTGGTGGAACATCCCAGGGCCATGTCCACGGTCAGTGCATTTTTAAACGCCTTATCCGTCATGATACGTGACGGCGTGATATTTTTTTCCAATAGATACATAATTTGCTTGCCGGCCTCCTTGGCCAGGCGGATACGGGCCGACATCACTGCCGGGATCGTGCCGTTGCCGGGCAGGCCCATGCCGATGGCCTCGGTTAAGCAGTTCATGGAATTGGCGGCCGCATCTTCGATACAATTCAACTCTTCTTCGGTCATGTTCCCTGAAAGTACCGCACCCACAGACTCAAAGACCGTAACCAGATCGATTTTATCAGCGCATGTCTTTTCGGGATGTTCTCCGGCCAGCATGGGACCGCCGCTGATGACGATGGCCGGCAGGTCGAGACGCACCGCCGCCATGAGCATTCCGGGGACGAT
>JAFDEW010000296.1 GCA_019310125.1 Deltaproteobacteria bacterium
TGGTGGATTCAAGATCTGCAAAGCGGTAACGGGGTGTTTATTGAAGACCGCAAAATCGACAAGCTTCCGCTAACCGGTAGAACTCGTATCCACTTGGGTATTTCCGGACCCAGCCTTATATTTGAACTTGAAAAAGTCGTGCTACCGAAACCCCCTGTCCTCCAACCTCATGTCCCAGAACCCCCTGTTCCCGAACTCTCTGTTTCTAAATCCCGAACACTCAGCGACTACAAGGAGCATTACTTCGGACAGACAGCAGATGATACTGCTGGCGAACATACTCTGATGGTGCGCCGAGCCTATGCCGAAGTCAAAAAAAAACAGCGGTGGATGTATGTATCAATTATTTCGGTGATTGTCCTTTTGTGCATCCTGACCGGCGGTTATGCCGCATACAAACATAGACAAGTCCGCCAGCAGCGCGAGCTGGCGGCTGATATTTTCTACAACATGAAGACCCTGGAAATTGAGATAGAAAAGGTGATAAAAGATGTCAAAAAGCACCGGACCGTCGAGTCTAAAAAGCAAATTGAAGAATTCAGGGCCAAACAACAGCAATTGGAACAAAATTATAACCGGTTTGTGGATACGCTTAACGTATACGGCAAAGGGTTGAGTCAGGAGGAACGGATCATTTTGCACATGTCGCGCCGGTTTGGGGAGTGTGAAGTCAATATGCCCGAAGGATTTGTCAAAGAAGTCATGAAATATATAGAGAAATGGAAATCAACCCATCGGCTGGAACGAGCGATCAAACGGGCAAGGTCAAGAGGTTACATTCCCGAAATCGTTCAGACCCTTTCTATGCACAACCTGCCGCCGCAATTTTTTTATCTGGCCCTTCAGGAAAGCAATTTAAACCCGAATGCCTGCGGCCCGGAAACTCGTTTCGGCATCGCCAAGGGGATGTGGCAGTTTATCCCTTCAACCGCCGAGGTGTATGACTTGAATACCGGTCCCCTGGTCGGCGAACCCATTTCCGACCCTGATGATGACCGACACGATTTTAGAAAATCAACCCTGGCCGCCGCCAGGTACTTGAAGGATATTTATACGACGGACGCCCAGGCTTCCGGGCTGCTTGTAATGGCATCCTACAATTGGGGCGAAGATCGGGTAATTAAACTAATTGAGTCCATGCCCGAAAATCCGCGCGAAAGAAATTTCTGGCAATTGATTTCACAATACCGCAATAAGATCCCCGCCCAAACGTATGATTACGTTTTCTCGATTTTCTCTGCCGCCGTTATCGGGGAGAATCCTCGACTGTTTGGTTTTGAATTTGATAATCCCTTAGCTTCGGTAATTCATGAAGAGACGAAGGGATAATTCATTATGTTAACCGGAATTCATCGTAAAAAAATACGTAATATATTTTAAGTGCTCTGACCTCCTGATGTTACAAAAACAAAGAATTGATCTTTGATCAACGCTATGATACCTTTCCAATAATAGTTCTATGCTAAAATAAAGCAAATTTTGAAAGGAAACAATTATGAAAACCATATGGCTGACTTCGCTGGTTTCGTCTGAAGATGTGGTGAAAAAGTTGATGGGGCAGCTAAAGACCTATGGACTGGATGCAAACGGCCATTTTTGGGAGGACAATCTGGAAAAAGTTGCATGGATGAACCCCAGAGAGGAGTTGATGGACACGCAAGTGGTTCTGTGGGCAATTTTGGGATCCGAAAAAGACTTTCGCAACCCAGCCTTTCGGTACGGACTTTCTCTGCTGGCGCTTACGATTCAAGCCCAAAGAGGACTTAATTTTCCGATGGTATTGTTGCAGACAGAAGGAGAGCCGATTCCGCCGGATTTGCTGACCACACCTTTAAAAGGGGCTGATGTACTGTCCGCCTCAAGTGCTGTTTTAGGGGCAAAACTGGTGGCAAAGGCCCATGCCACCCCAAAGCAAATATCCCCTGAATACCACATTGATATCTACGGGAATGAGCATATCGGGCAGTGGTTTGAGATACGGCCTTTTCATTCCGCTTGGCCCGGCGCCATGTTTGGGGTTGACGGCGGTGAGATTGCATTTCATGCAGTGGGCCCCGGTGGGAAACTCCCGAGCAAGTCTGTGCTGAACTACCCTATGGAAGGATTGAAACTGAATTCAGGAGAAAAAGAATACACTGCCTGGGCCGCACAAAATGAATTGAATCCTGAAACGTCTTATTTTGTTAAAGTGGACGGCTTTCCCGAATCTATTGTTTTCGGGCCTTATTCAACTGAAGAAGCGGCGGATGTATATGTGATAGAGCTAAAATAGACAACCGTTCTTTTTAAACCGATACCTGAATTTCTCACCCGGGATAAATATTCAAGTTAAGAAACATCTCAATAAATTATGGATTCGGATCAATAGGATCATTCCATATACCAGAACTTATTGAGAAGTTACCAACTTAAAAAGTATCTTATTGACATTGTTATTAATATAGGTTATATAATACGAAAGATTTCCTGGATGTTTTTATTAAAATCTTAAAAAATAATTAAAGAAGGCACCATGGGCAACCAAAACATCATTCGGAAGAATTTGGACAATCAGCAGTTCATGCAGTTGCGCAAGAACACTGAAAAGATCGTAGAAGTTCTGGACAAACGGCTTAAAGGGCATCTGAATACTTTAAAACCGCTTTTTGTTCCCAGAAAATTGCTTGGCACTTATATTAAAAGCTCGAGCATGAATGATGTTCCCGGATCGGACAAAGCCTTTGCCGAACTTCAGGAACAATACGCGGCAATTTGTGAAAAACCCTTTGGGTTGCCCAAAAAACTTCAAACTCCCTTACCGACCATTTCAAACCAGCTGGATGCAGTGCCATTTAAATATTCAATTTACATTGGAGAGTCAAAGGAAAAGGCGACCAGCATTACCGCCGCTACCCGGTGGATTCTCTCATACCAAAGCGAGTGTCCTTACAATCGCTTAAAAGCTATGGTAATGGGAACTGAAACACGCCAGCCCGATGACATGAAGCAGTCTCTTATCTCCTGTTTAATACTTTCAATCTTTTTAAAGCACTTCCCGGTATTAAAACAGCTGCTGCAAGATCTGCGTTACGAAGTGGAATTTCAAACGCTTGAAGATTTGGGCGGACTTCCCGTCGTCATATTGAAAGCCCCGATTGAATGCTTCCTGCCGCCGGATGATTTCATTCTTCAAATTACACAGCTGTCCGGCATTCCGGCCTTTCAGGAGATTATAGACCTTGATGAGGTTGAAAAAATGCCGGATACCCTAAAGGAAACCCTACAACACGCCATCAGTTAGGCTTGATGGTCTCGTAAAAAGTCCAACTTCTTCGTTGCGCTGCACTCCTCGTCACTGCGACGTACGATACGTCTCATTCCTCTGAATTTGCGACGCCTTTTTATCCCGAAAGATTTATTCGGGGGAATTTGGAGCTTTTTACTTTGCCATGAAAATCTTACTTTTTACGAAACCTTCAGGCCTGCTTGGTTCACATTTACCAGGAAAACTCAAGTTGAATTCTTTCGCCCAAGGGAAGTATTTTTCTGGAAGGCTGTAAGTCTATATGCAAGGGAATCCGGTCATCTGACTTCTGGGGACCTGCCGTGATCTCCAGGTTTTCAGGCCCGGTATGACCGCTGAATTCCCAAAACCGGGAAAACGCCTGTCCGAGCGCTTTTTCAAGTTCAGCTCCCGAGAGGTCTTTTGGGAAATTATCCCTGCACCACAAAATAACCTGTGTGACTCTGGATACAAAAAGCTGATAGCTGAGGGGAGCTCCGCCCATGGTTGTTTCTGTGGGTGTAAAGACAATGTCTTTATTTGGTATGGCAGCTAAAGGCATGATTCCAGCCCGTTTAAATTGATCAATCCTTACAGATCCGGTATCGAGGGCCAGATCTTCTATCTTTATATCCTGCCAATGGGTAAATCTGGTGGGCCACCCGGTTTTGGCAAAACTTTGAGCAATCAAACCTGATGCCGCCCATACCGGTCCGGCCCAGAGAGGAAGGGACTCATAGAACTTAAATTTCCGGGGGGTATTCTCGTTTCCATAG
>JAFDEW010000297.1 GCA_019310125.1 Deltaproteobacteria bacterium
CCTGACACCTGACACCTGACACCTGAAAAAAAGCTTCGGAGTAATGGTTTGTCAATAGACAAGGACCAGCGTTTACCAATGGCCTTGATTTACACCCATCTTTTGTGTCTTTGTGCCTTGGTGGCAAATATTTCTTGGTTTCAATTGCTCAAACATCTACAAACTATTTCCTGTAATATCAACCCATATTAAAAATCACAGAATTTTTTTGGTGAATTAATTTGACGTCTCGGAAATTCTACATTTATATAACATAAAGATTTTTCCATTGAAAACTTGGTGTTCTGGGGCAGGATTTTTACTGATAGGTGTGACCCGTTTTGGGTCATCATAAATTAAAGGGATAATTATGGGCGGAAGGTTTGGGAAATATGGCGATTTTAAAAGAAAGGTTAGAATTGTTGAAAAGAGATGTTGAGAGGCGAAGGCACACATCACGACGGCTTAAGAAAGATAAACGGTTCAAGATTCAAAAGGTAGGGAAGCATCAGGTATTCATCAACATCAGACCGGATGTTTCACCGCAACAGAGCGGTGGGGAAACGGGGCGGCATTCCCCTGTAAAAAAATCGGATTATACCTTTGGACAGCGCGCCCTGGTTTCGCAATATAACTGGAGCAGGGCAACGGCAACCGCATGCTTTTTTTGACTTGGAGATCCCCACAGGGGCCACCGCTTCATGGCCTTTAAGGCCACCGCTTCATGGCCTTTAAGATTCTTTCCAGGTCCTCATTAAACAGATAGGCCCGTTCAAACTCGCCGTAAGACCTGCCGCCTCCGGGACCGAATGTCGGAAACCAGACGGGCACCCAGCCTTCCACGGTATCATCGTACAGGTTCCACGCATCCGCCGGGTTCACATCCGGCGGCACGGTTTCCCAATTAATTTCCGGCATGTCAATATTTTTGTCCAGAAGTTCAGTTAGCAGAGGATTCGGCTTCCTGGTCATTGGATCACCTATTATTATGCAAAACCCATAAATTAAATTGTGTTATGAGTCGGTTTCTTCGGTATCTTGTTCAGGGGGGTGTTGTGAACCCTTGGCGATTTCTTCGACAGTGGTGTAAATTGTTTTGAACGTTTCATGGAAACCGGCGGGACCTATCCGTCCGGTCTCAATAAATTTAACGACAATTTCTTTGGTTGTTTTGAGAATCAATTCATCGATTGAGCCCATATGAGACTCCTTTTTAGTTTTATTAATTATTTTGATCTGTTAGCAGATAAAATTGTCGGTGTCAAGATTCTCTGCCCACGCTTTAGGATCATGGAATTAAAAAATTGTTACAGTCTATTTGACACAAGGCATATTATCAATTATTAAAGACGTATATGAAGAAAATTGTCTCTCAAGTTTTGTACTTGTAAAGCGGAGAAAAAATCATGGCGCCGGGGAACGAGAAGAATACAACACACAATATTGAAAGTCCGGATAGCGTGATTTAAGTCCCGAAGGGACATTGATATTACCATTAAACAACCGGAGTATACCTCGCTATGTCCCATGTCCGGACTTCCTGATGTGGGTTGTATCACAATCAAGTACCGGCCGGATTCTAAACTCGTTGAATTAAAATCTTTAAAATATTATCTGTTGCAATACAGAAACGTAGGGGTTTTTTATGAGAGTTTGGTTAACCGGATTCTGGATGATCTGGTTTCCGTACTGGAACCCAAGTTCATGAACGTTACCGGAGATTTTACCGCCAGAGGCGGAATTACCACCACTGTCAGCGCCGTATTCCAAGGAAAAAATAATGAATAAAAAAATTAAAGCTTCTGATATAAAGATTCATAGACTTGTATGGATTTTGTTTTTGCCGTTTTGTATTTTGCTTATTACCGGATGTTCTTCATACTCCAACATAAAAAAAACAACCAAGAGGATTATCCGGGATTATAAGGCTCCGGATGGAGATTTGAAAAAAAGGGTGGGTATTGCGTTTTTCGAAAACAAAACGACCTTCGTGGGTAAAGGATTAGAAGAAAATGTGATCAGAGATCTGATGGAAACCATGAAGACTTCCTGCCAGGACATCCTTATGTTAGGGCCGGATGATCCCGACTATCCTGATTATCTTGTTAAGTTGCCCAGACAGGCATCCGGATTGATCGACAATTTTAATCTGGCCAAAACCGGCAGACAGCTCGGTTTGAATGCGGTGGTAAGCGGAGCCATAATAGAAATCACAAATCATAAAGAACCTCGAGGAATCCTTTGGTTCAAAGACATTCACAACTATGTCCAGGTCCAGGTAATGACGGAGGTATATGATACCCAGACCGGAGCAAAATTTCTGGATATGAGTTATACGCACAAAATCGAGGACGAGGAGTTATTATATGAGGATGATTCATATTATGATTCAACCGACCAGACCGGTGAAATCAGTACCCATATAATAAATGATGCGTTAAAATCTATTGCTGCGGATATGGGAGAACAGATTTGTGAGGCGCTGGTTTTACAGCCCTGGAAAGGATACATTACAGAAACCTTCGCAGAAAAAGTTGTGATTTCTTCCGGGGAGAACGTGGGGATTGCGCCGGATGATATATTTGACGTTTATGACTGCAACGGCGTAGTTAAGGGAGCGGAGAAGCATCGGTTCTTTATACCCGGTCTTAAGACCGGCGAGATAAAAATAACCACTGTTTATCCGAACCATGCTGAAGGGGTTCTTTCTTCAGGCCAAAACATACAGGCAGGCTGTTCAATCAGTCCCAAGGATTGAGCCTATACAAGATTCAGGTTATACGGGTGTAAATCAAGACTGTTGTTTTCTAAGATTGCTATGGATATTAGGTTTCAGGTGTCAGGTGTCAGGTGTCAGGTGTCAGGGTTAAGGGAGGAACGAGGTAACCCATAGCAATTATATGGACGTGGAGGATCTTGAGGTCTATAAAAAGTTGTATCGGTTACCTGACACCTGAAACCTGAAACCTAAAAAAAGGCTTCGGAGCCACGGTTTGTCAATAGACAAGGATCAGCGTTTACCGACGGCCTTGATTTATACCCAGGTTATACCTTAACCCGATAAACGGCAATGGGTTGGTTTATCCCCTTGACGGTTGCCGAAGGAAGTATCTCAACGTCTATGTCGCCGGGAAGCTGCTGAAAAGTGGATTCACTGATCAGGATTTCACCGCTTTTTGTTATTCTTTGCAACCGTGCCGCAATATTGACCGGCATGCCAATGGAAGTAAACTCCTTGATTCTCAACGACCCCAAAATGCCGGAAAAAACTTTCCCGGTTGAAATGCCTATACCGATTTTCAGTCTCAACCCATTCTTTTTATATAGTCTATTGTCGATCTCCTTTGCGCTTTTTTGCATTTTAATGCCGGTTTTTACCGCTTTGATCGCATGATTCTCGCATTCAACCGGCGAGCCGAAAACCACCATAATACTGTCACCAATATGCTTGTCCACGGTTCCGTTATATTGGTATGCGATTTCACCCAAGGGGGTAAAATAGTCGTTGTTCAAAAATGCCGCAACCGTATCCGGCGGAACCTGCTGAGACATCCGGGTGAAGTCGCGAATATCGGAAAAAAGCACGGATACTTCATGGGATGTGGGTTTCAGCACTCCGGGTGATTTTTCAATCTTTTTATACACCGGTTCGGAAACAAATTGTTTGAGTCGCTTTCGCACATTAATTATATGGAGCTTGGCCCTGAGTTCAATATTGTCAAAGGGTTTGGTCAGGAAACCGTCAATCCCCTGGTTTGTGGCCTGAATGGCGGCTTCCATGGTTGCGTATCCGGTAAGAATGATACGGGTTATCTCTGGATTGAGGGACCCGATCACGACCAGTGTTTCAAGACCGGTCAATCCCGGCATTTTATAATCCGAGACCACCGTTATAATATCGAAAATATTGTCTTTGACAAAGGAGATGCCTGCTTCACCGTTTTCTGCGGTATGGATTTCATAGGGTTCGTTCTTGAGTGCACGAACCACGGAACGACGGATTCCTTCTTCATCATCGATAAAAAGAAGTTTGTTCATTAGAGGGTCTCCTAACTTAAGAAGGCAGGATTTAGGTGTAATTTTATATTTCAATTTCCGTGCCAAATTCGTATTTGTTTTATACGGATTGGAATATTAAGGGGTGCTTTAAGGGTAGTATATTCGAAAACCCTTATTCCATGGGCATTTGAGAATATCATGATTTTTTATTTAAAAGATTTTTTATTTAAGAATCACACTAAGAAGCAGGGGGCATGAAAGAGAAATGCACAGAAAACTGTGCGTGCATGCACAGTTTTCTGTGCATTTAAGAGCGGGGAGTATAGACAGCATTACTCATAATTTCACGAATGATTTTGTTTTAACTCATTCCAAAACTTCAACAAACTCGGAATCTCGGATTACGGGATCATTGGTGATAAGTGGCAGGTCAAGATGTCTGGCAGTCGCGGCAATGAGCCGATCATGCATCTCAGGAATATCATCTATCTCGGAAGCAGTTTTAAGAATCTCAAAATTAAGCGGTTCAAACTGATAATTTTGGCTTTTTAAAAGATCTTCGGTTTGAAGCAGGTTGATATCGATCCTGTTTTTTTCGAATAGATAGAGCACTTCCATCAAAACGATGGCCGGAATAATAATGGTAGCTTCACCCTTGTCGGCAGATTTATAGGCCTGATGGGATCTGTCATTGATCACCTTTTTGCCAAGCATAAACTTTATAAGAGCCTGGGTGTCGGTTACAAAACTATCCATTGCCAAATTCCTGATCAACGTGCTTCCATGTTTGTTGTTTAAACTTCTTCAGATCGGAAAAATTGATATCATAACCCTTCAGAATGCCTTCAAGCCTTATTATTTTTTTTGCTTCAAGCTTTTTTTTATGCCTCATAAAATCGATAAAATTGGCTATGGCATCTAAATCCTGCTCGGAGAACCCGATCAGTTTATTATAAATTTTATTTTTGGTTATAGCGGCCTTGCTCATTTTTTTCTCCATTGCTTACAGTTCGTTTTGAACGGTCAGACGTTGAAATTTATTTCTCATATTTCATCAAAACTTCAGTCTCGAAAGGATTAACCCTTTGAACTATTTTCTTTTTCTATCGTATCTTCCTATAAAAATCAAGCCCGCTATAACCAAAAATAAAATTTATAATAAACTGATCGGG
>JAFDEW010000298.1 GCA_019310125.1 Deltaproteobacteria bacterium
TCCGAAAGTTGAAGTTTTATAACCGAAATAGACCAGGGGATTGGGAGATATACAATAAAACGGGACAGGCCAGATTCTTGTGGTCTCCGTTACATATCACAACTCGCCCCTTTTTTTCTTTTTGATGATATTCCTATATTAAGAATTATCAGTCCGAGGACGGACAGAGATTTATTGATAAGGTATACAACCCCATTATGAAAAATGGTGAAAAAACTACCCCAAATCTACCCCACCATCAAAAAGAGGGAATTAGTATAATCACTAACCCCCTCTAATTATAAAATAAATTGGTTTGTATGATGGTCGGGACGACTGGATTTGAACCAGCGACCCCAGCGTCCCGAACGCTGTGCTCTACCAGGCTGAGCCACGTCCCGACTTGTTTTTCCTTTTATGCTTCTGATAAATAATTGTCAATCATTTTATAAGGTAAAAGGATTATTCACGATAATTGTTTCATCCCTGCCCGGGCCTACGGATACAATATTAATTGGGGTTTCCGTAAGTTCTTCAATCCGTTTCAGGTAGTTTTTGGCATTTTGGGGCAGATCTTCTATTTTTCGGACACCGGTTATATCTTCCGACCATCCC
Organism: Deltaproteobacteria bacterium; assembly: GCA_019310125.1. Classification (GTDB taxonomy): domain Bacteria; phylum Desulfobacterota; class Desulfobacteria; order Desulfobacterales; family UBA11574; genus S5133MH16. Next base: position 595 of record JAFDEW010000298.1, read on the forward strand.
GGCAAAGTTTCCAATACCGGCTTACAGGCCCCGAGGATCTTTATGCTTGCCGGAAAATCATGGATGACTTCGCCATTATATTCATAGGCGTTGCAGATTTTAAGGGATTCCAGCCCTCCCAATACATCCAGTTTGGTTATGGCAAGACCGGTGAGTCCGTTCAGGCGCGCGGAATTTCTCAGTAAAACCGAGTCAAGCCATCCGCACCGGCGCTTTCGCCCGGTTGTGGCACCGAATTCCGCGCCTTTGACTTGAATCGCGTCACCGATTTCATCAAAAAGCTCGGTAGGGAAGGGGCCTTCTCCCACACGGGTTGTATATGCCTTGACAATACCCACAACACCGGTGATTTCTTTTGGACCTATACCCGCTCCGCAGCAGGCATTGCCGGATATGGTGTTAGAAGAGGTAACATAAGGATAGGTGCCGTGATCAATGTCAAGATGCGTACCCTGGGCACCCTCAAAAAGGATCTGCTTGTTTGCCTTGATGGCCTGGTTCATCACAATGGAGATGTTGACCACATGAGGGGCGAGCCGTTCCGCATATTTCTTATACGGACCGATGATACTTTCAGGATCCACGGTTTCAGAGGAAAGGTAATTTTTCAGATAGAAATTCTTTTCTTCCAGGATGGTTTTTATCTTTTCGGTAAACCCTTCGAAATCAATCAGGTCCACAAAGCGGATTCCCCTGCGACACGCCTTGTCTTCGTAACAGGGACCGATTCCACGCCCGGTGGTTCCTATTTTTTTATCGCCTTTTTTCTTTTCACGGGCAAGATCTATCTGTTTATGATAGGGCATGATAATATGGGCTTTTTCGCTGATTTTAAGGGTGTCCGAACCCACGTCTATGCCCTTTTTTCCCAGATTGTCGAGTTCTTGGACTAGAACTTCAGGGTCGACCACCACTCCATTTCCGATAAGGCAGATATTTTTCTGCAAAATTCCGGAAGGCACCAGATGACTGATAAACTGTTCGCCGTTTACAACAATGGTATGCCCGGCATTGTTTCCCCCCTGAAACCTCACAACAAAATCGGAAAATTCCGACAGAAGATCGACGATTTTACCTTTGCCCTCATCACCCCATTGGGTTCCGACAATTACGATGTTGGCCACGTGCTACTCCTTTTAACTGTATTGTAAAAGATTGTTTTTGGACGCAGACCCGCCTGCCATGCAAGCTCGCCCGCCAGCTGAGCAAGGCGAGATGGCCTAGGGCACGAGCGGGCAGGTGAACACAGATTACTAAAATTTTTAAAATTATCAATAACCGCCAGCCCGCTCTCACATTTTTTTAAAAATATTACACCGGTATTCCAGCATTGCAATTGGACAAAGTACCTGGTTTCCAATATTATTATCTGTGAATATCTGCGAAAATCTGCCTGCCCTGTAGCTCCGGCAGATGGTACCGGGGTGTCCTGTTTAATCTAAATTCGTTTTTTTCGAAAAAAATCTTGGATTAGTGTTCGGCACTCATCTTCACATATACCGGTTATAATTTCCGGCCGGTGATTCAATCGGGTATCATGGGCGATGTTGTATAAAGATCCGGCGGCCCCCCATTTTGGATCATGGGCGCCGAAAACAACCAGTGATACTCTGGCGTGAACAATTGCTCCCATACACATAATGCACGGTTCGATAGTAACATACAAGGTTGTGTTTAACAACCGGTAATTCTGAATCTTTTGCCCAGCCTTGCGTAGTGTAATTATCTCGGCATGTGCCGTGGGATCCGCGAGGCTTATGGTCTGGTTGTGTGATGCAGAGAGAATATTCCCTGATTCGGCAACAAGCACTGCACCTATCGGAACTTCCGACTTTTGTCCAGCTTTTTTAGCCTCATTCAACGCAAGTTTCATGAATTCTGTGTGTTTTTCGTTCATTATATTTATTAAAGTTTAAATTGAATTAAATTGATATAACATACCTAAATTTAGGTGAATTGCCTTTGCACGTTCCATATTAACAGAATGTTATTAAACCGATATTTTTGTGTCTATGGCAAAGCGGATAACTGATCACGCCAAATCCATTTCAAAATCGATTTGGGCTCAGGTTGTCATTGACATATGTGTTTGTATAGCTTATTAGTTGGTTAAATTTCAACCTAAACCGAGCGTTTAAAATTTTAGAAAATAATCAATAGTCGCTCAACTTAGGTATCGATTAATTTATATGCGCCCGTAGCTCAGCCTGGACAGAGCGCCGGACTACGAATCCGTAGGTCGCAGGTTCGAATCCTGCCGGGCGCACCATAAAAATTCAAGAGGTTATGGCTTTATCGCTGTGCCTCTTTTTTATTTTGCAGCAATATTACAGCACTAAAGTTTTCTATCTTGCTTAATAACTAAAAACTAAACAACAAGGTGTTGAATTTGAAGGAATGATACCAAACCAGATATCTCAATTGGATCGTTTTCTCGAAGAATGCACCATTAGATAAGTTTTACCCCAAAATACATCTCCAACCATTCAGAATTCCTTGACCTTTTTTAACCCGGCGTTTAATATCCTAATTAAAATAACATCGTGGAGGATCAGATGAACAAGCTGGATCTTATGCTACGGTTAAAGTAAACAACAGAGAAGCAATAAAAATTAAGTATGGCATGGAAGCAAAGCTCTCTGTTGAAATAACAGATAAATAAGAAGCAGCAGACAGGCAGGGCTGTGTCGATGACTCAGAGTGTGGTGATACGGATGTTTTCTTGCTTATGTATTTGCTGATACTTAGCGTACAAAAAAAATATTTGCGGTTGCAATCAAAGTGAGGTCAACGCTGACCGTATGAGGAAACAGTGTTAGTGATAAAATGTTCTGCATGTAAAAAAAAACTCTGGAAATATGACAAGATTGGCCCCGGTGAAGTTTTAAGGTGTCATAAAGATCGAATCATAAAAATATATGAACAACTAAATGAAGATGGTAAAATAAAATGCTCTTGTGGGAAAGATATTGGTATAGATAAGGGACCCTATATTAAAATGATTTCCAAGGCGTTTACATATACAGGGAGAAAGAGAAACAAATAGGCAAGTAGATGAAAGCAATAAAGTATCCCGTCATTACACTTCTATCAATTTTCTTCGTAATTGGTTTTTATGGCAACTCGTATCCATGGTATGATGAGACCCATATAGCCATAGCAAAAGCAACAGGATATAAAAAATGGTATAATGCCACCGGTGCTGATATGGCTAAATTGAAGGCTGGTAGAAAAGAGGAACTAAATCATTACTAAATCATTATGTGAATAACCCGAGAGGAACAACTGTAACTGCAGAAATGGTTTTTGATCAGATAGACAAGTATAACAAAACAAATGACCTTATGGGTCATCTCTATGGTGCTATTATTGCTTCAGTTCGAGATTATTTAAAGGCAAAACATGAGGGTAAGTATGGTCAATATCATCTTGGCTTTTGTGCCCATTATGTCGGGGATCTTTTCCAGCCACTTCATAACGCCTTGTACAATTCCTGCAATCGTAAGTACCATAAAACTATTGATGGCATAATCAATGATGAGGTTCTGGATAATATTGACAGGATCAAAATCTATCCCATAAAAATAAATTCTGAAAAAGATCTGGCAAATGAGATTGCAAAAATTGCTAATCTCTCAATCAAGAAAGGATATCAGATTCAAGATGAAAAGAGGTTGTTAACCAAAGATGAAGCATATGAACAAATCAGTCACAGTGCATCTTTGTTTAAGGCTATTTTGGAGTATGTTGAGAAGATGGATTAGCACTTATTAGGGCCGGTGAACAAATTGAAGTTAAATCTAAGAAATTACTTGCATAAAAAATATGCCAAAAATATATTTTATTAAGCCATTTCTATAGGTTATGAATACCACACAGAAGCTTTTGGAATAAACCCAGCGTGAATTCCAGGAAAAAACATTTGGTAAGGCAAATTTTTAACCCTTTGGGCTTCGCTTTCAGCTACGACCCAACAGGTCGGGAAAGCCCATGATATCGTAACTCCTTCGTTGCCAAGGGTTCGCGGTAGTTTAC
>JAFDEW010000299.1 GCA_019310125.1 Deltaproteobacteria bacterium
CTCAAACCGATCGATCTTACCGTACTTGTGGGTGAAAAATCCGCAGGCCCGCAGCAACGCATCGTAGTTGTGCATATCATCTATTTGAAAGTACTCTGTAAGAGAATCACGCACTTCAACGGCCAAGTGATCGTACTGCGCATCTCCGATTCCCAGCACGTTGGCCCCGGCCTGTTTCAACTGCCGGCAGAAACGGTGGTAATGGGACGGGAAGTGAGGTGAGAGATATACGATATTCATGGTTTTTACCTTGGGATACCTGAAAAAATTTAAGGTTAAAGACAAACGAATACACCCAAACGATAACCTTTTTACGGCAAAAAGAAAAGAAGAGTTTATCTATCATAACCACAACCCTTAACTTTCCCAAGAGAGTCTTAAACTCCTGCTCCTCGACTTGCCGGACCGGTTCAGTGAAAACCGTCACACACGAATGATCTGCATCGAGCCGCATATTGTAAAAATTTAATAGGTGCCCGGGAGGGAATTCCCATTTTCTTACTGTAAAACATTCCCGAATTATCAATGCCGGTATCACCGTATCTACTGCGTCAGATGTCGTCCCGCATAGTTGACTATGGCGGACCGAAATCTTCCTTGCATCTGCTTGCCCTGTGAAATGCTTGCCCAATGAAATGCAGCGCCTATTTCATCGGGGCGAAGCCTATTTAACCAAAGCGACAACCACGACAGGCGGACAAGCCTCGACAATCGCTCAATTTAGGAGGAAATTAAACAGCGAAAAAATCATTTGAGCGACACCTGTTATCTCACTGTTCGTTTTTAACTCTCATGCGGGTCGGGTAGGAATACGGCGCACTCAGCTTTAGGTGGTAAGGTTACATCATGCACCCTTTCGGTTTGTGCAGGCGGTTAAGGGCTCAAAATTGAGGGTCATCTCCTTGCCTTTCCGGTCAGACCCTGCGATATTGTTTTCTTACTTCATTTTCACCGTAACGCTTCTCAAGTCTTCGAATAATAAAATGTCCCCGTGCTACATCCTGGAAATGGTCGATAAACAACGAGTTTATCAATGCGCCACCTGCAGCGCCAATCAGAGGGATGGCCTGAGCGGCGACTTTCTCGGATACAACTACCCCAAAACGAGAAGAAACCCGGCTAATCAAACGTAACAGGACCGGTGCGCTTTCTCGGGTTAGACCTTTGGATGCAATATGTTGTGCAGCATCTGACACGGTGCGCGCCAAAGCAGTGCGGACGGCAAAGTAGCCCGTCTCTGATGCATCGTCATTTTTGGACGAGCCGCCAAGTGCAAAAACCTGGATGCACTCGATCTTTACATGGGGATCATTTAGGTCTTCACCTTCACTTCTAGCGATATCAGCTATGGATCGCAGCATTATTGTTGTAGATATGGGCAGTTCTAAAGCGAGTGCAGGCAACCCAAATGCGCCTCCCCCTGCGCCACTAACCGATACAAGAATCTTGTGCATTATGTCTGATGACCGACCCCCCGAAGTACCAAGCGTAGTGACAACAACTGTCAGGGCCTTTTTAAGAGACACTCTGGCTGCTTTGTTCACTACGGTTGACCATTTTTCAGGAAGGAGCTCAAATCCTTTCTCAATCGGCTTTCCGATAAGGTTTATGATCCTTGCGGCAAAACCGGGGTTCTCAAGAAGAGATTTCGCGTATTTAAGGTCGGTTAGATCCTCAGGTGACATAGCCATCGCCAATAAAAATTTCGATTGGAATCATGTTAACATTATAAACTGATCAGACTCTGCTTTTAACAAATCTTAATATAGCAAGAATATACATAAATCTGATCAATAACGCAATAAGATGAAAATGTAACCTGTAAAGGTTTTGAAACGGCGTCTAAGCAGCTTGTGGGTGGGGAGTCCGGGAGTTATTGATTTCCCTTGTTTTGTGGAACGCGATTGTCGGCCATTCTTTCATGCAATAGTCGAGCTGGAACTCACTGGTGGTGAGATAGGCACTGGATCCTTCGGCATCCCTTACCATGTTAGACTTGTTTTTTTTCTCAAAATCCGCCATCTTTTTAGGATCGTCGCATTCGATCCACCGCGCCACATGATAATCAACCGGTTCGTAAACCGCATCAACGCCATATTCGGACCGTAAGCGTTCCATTGTGATGTCAAACTGAAGATTCCCTACAGCCCCTAATATGTAGCCGTTTCCGGCAACCGGTCTGAAAACCTGAACCACCCCCTCTTCTGCGAGCTGGACCAGTCCTTTTTGAAGATGTTTTGCCTTCATGGGGTTCTTGAGAATGGCCTTTTTGAAAATTTCAGGGGCGAAACTGGGAATTCCGCAGAATGTTAAGGGCTCCTTTTCCGTAAATGTGTCACCGATTTTTATGGTCCCATGGTTATGAATGCCGATGATATCGCCGGGATAGGCTTCCGACACGTTTTCACGCTCATTGGCCATGAAAATGGTGGCATTTGAAAATGTAACATCTTTTCCGATTCTGTGGTGAACGGCCTTCATTCCTCTGGTAAACTTGCCCGAGCAAATCCGGATAAATGCGATTCTGTCCCGGTGCGCCGGATTCATATTGGCCTGAATCTTGAACGCAAAACCCGAGAAGGGTTCCTCATACGGAGAAACGTTTCGTGTCACTGCGGCCCGGGGACCTGGAGACGGCGCCATCTCCACAAAGGCGTCCAGCATTTCTTTTACACCGAAATTGTTGATGGCACTCCCGAAAAAAACCGGCGTCTGGTTGCCTTTTAAGTAATGGTCAACTTCAAAAGGCGCTGCAACCCCCTCGATGAATTCAATATCCTCTCTCAAGTCACGAGCCTGGCTTCCCAACATCTCATCGAGTAGGGCGGCAGAAAGATCGGTGATCACCCTGCCTTGCCTGCGGCGCGATTCCCGGCCGGGCGTAAAAAGGTAAAGCTCTTTTTTATAGAGGTTGTAAACCCCCTTGAATCTTTTCCCCATGCCGATGGGCCAGGAAAGGGGGGTACATTCGATCTGGAGCTTATTCTCAATATCATCAAGAATATCAATGGGTGTCATGCCCTCCCGGTCCAGTTTGTTAATAAAGGTAATGATGGGCGTGTTGCGCATGCGGCAGACTTCCATGAGCTTTTCGGTCTGGGGCTCAACCCCCTTGGCGCTGTCAATGACCATAAGGGCGCTGTCAACGGCAGTCAGAACCCTGTAGGTATCCTCGGAGAAGTCCTGATGTCCGGGCGTGTCCAGAAGATTTATCTCAAAATTTCGGTAATTGAATTTCATCACCGAGGTGGTGACGGATATGCCCCGTTCCTTTTCGATGGCCATCCAGTCGCTGGTTGCATATCTTTGTGCCTTGCGGGCCTTTACCGAGCCGGCCTGCTGAATGGCGCCGCCATAAAGAAGGAGCTTTTCGGTCAATGTGGTCTTGCCGGCGTCCGGATGGCTGATGATGCCAAAGGTCCGGCGTTTGTCGATTTCTATTTTGTTATTGCTCATGATGAATAAGGTCTTCTTTAGTTATTCTTAATTTCTCTGTTTATTCAATTAATACCGTTGGTGATATATACTTGGAATAATCTTTGGCTTTGGATTCATTCACGGCATCCAAAAAGATGACGAAATCATAACGTCTGTTGTGAACCTCTCTCACCCGTCGGAATATTGTATAAAAAAAGATACTCTCAATGGATACTGACGCCAAACGACAAAAATAAGCATGAAAATTATTATTACAACCTTTTTGCAGCCCATTATCCGATGAATAACATTGATGAACTCGTAAAAAGTCCGATTTAGACGGTTTCGTAAAAAGTTCAAATTCAAGGCGTGCAAATTTTGTAATCATGAGGCGTACTTTTCGTACGTTGAATGATTGCGAAATGTTTCTTAGGATTCAGGCCATGATCAGACGGCTTGCTGAATTATGCAAAGGGAACCCTTCACCGGGAGGCTTTTTAAACATTGCCAAACGGGCCGGAAATTGATAATAAGCACAAAAATAGATTTCACGCTCAGGACCGGACAACCTCACGGCCCGGTCATTTTTACGAAATCAGCGGTGAATCAATGACACACGCCAAATTCGAAAAGATTTCCCCATCCGACAAATCGCTTTACGGTTCTCGCAAACTTCTGTTGTGCGGATTTTCCGCCAAAGCCCAGTCCAAGTTTATGACGGTTTTAAAAATGGTCGGTCTGGAAACGACGCCCACGGTCTGGGCGACCTCGGAGCAGAGCGACACCCGTCTTTACGATCTGCTGGAACTCTCCGATGGAACCGGCCGGGGGGCATCATCAGACTTGCCGAGGGCGATTATCGTCGCAGGTATTACAGAAAAAGAACTGCACCGGCTCATGGCTGTTTGCCGCAAATCCGGCATGCATCAAGCCTTGTGGGCCACCCTGACTCCCACTTCGGAAACATGGACCTTGAAGCAGCTGCTGGCCGAACTCAGCGCTGAACGCCGGGCGTTTCAAAAACAAAAACGCTGACACCTGCGCACTATAAATCGTAAGAATTCTGACAAACTTAAGAATTGGCTGTTGCAAAAACATTGCCGATTTCACCGAATCTGATGTGTTATCCGGACATCTCCGGCAAATGCCATAATTGCAGAATTTAGGTTTTAATCTTTTCTAAGATGCGGCTTACTAACGCTTTGATCTCCGTTATGCCCAGCACGTATCCGGCCGATAACACCATGACCACAAATACCAGAGCGGTTAAAATTGAAACCGCGAGGCTTCCTGCAAATGTGGTGGAATCAAAGCCCCATAGGAAGGTTCTCTTGAAAAATTCCAGAAACAGGCCCAAGGGCATGCTCAACAGGATCGTCCACAGATAAAACCGATACACCCGGTAACAATCCTTGTTTTCACTCTTTTTATTCCAAAAAACGTATAACAAGGCCACTTGAAAAATGGCTGAAAGGGATATGGCCAGGGCCACCCCTGTGGCGCCCATCTTCAGCATTCCGACCGTGTAAACGGGAATGCTCAGGACCACGGCCACGGTTCCGTACACTGCAGGAAAAAGTGTGTTCTGCACGGCGTAATATCCCCGAACCACAATGGTCTGGGCGGCAAAGGCAAACGCTCCGATCATCAAAAACACCAGCACCTGGGACGTTAAGGCCGTTGCGGCGGCATCAAACCGGCCCCGCTGAAACAAGATCACAACGATTTCCTGTCTGAGCGCGATAATCAGAACGGAAAACGGAACCACCAGCGCCAGATACCGCAGGGTATCATTCAGCAGCCGGTTCATTTCTTGTATTTTATTCTCTGCCGCCAGACGCGCCATAAACGGAAATGACGCCATGCCCACGGCCTGGCCGAAAAAGCCCACGAGGATAAACATGGTCCTCAAACCGTAATTAAGGCCGGCAATGCTGCCTCGCGGCAAGTACGAACCAAAAAACCGGAATAAAAATTCCGTTGAAAAGCTCATGGTCAAGCCGATCATCAAGGGAAGCGTGACCCGAACATAGCGCCATAGATCCGGGTGTCTGAAATCCAAAGCCATTGTGAACCGCATC
>JAFDEW010000300.1 GCA_019310125.1 Deltaproteobacteria bacterium
ACTTAGCGCCAAAGCGGCAACCATCCACGCCATGGGCCAGGTTACCGGCCCGATCATCGCCACCACGCTGGTGCTTTTGGCCGTTTTCGTGCCGGTGGGTTTTATGCCCGGCATCACCGGCCAGCTCTATAAACAATTCGCCGTGACCATTTGCACGGCAGTGGTAATCTCGGCTATCAACGCCCTGACCCTGAGTCCGGCCCTGTGTGCCATGTTGCTCAAAACTCCGAAAATCCCTCAACATGGACCCCTTGCCTGGTTTAACCGAGCCCTTGGGACTTCACGCAACATGTACGTGACTGGCGCCGCGTGGCTGATCCGCCGGCTGGCCGTTGCCCTGCTGCTTTTTGTCGGCGTACTCAGTTCCGCCTGGTTTCTGTCCACCCACAGCCCAACAACTTTCCTGCCCCAGGAAGACCAGGGTGTTATTTTTATCAATACGCAACTGCCCGAGGGTGCTTCACTGGCTCGAACCAATACGGTCATGGAACGGGCCAGCCAAGCGTTGCAGAAAATCGATGGTGTTGAAAGTTCCCTTGGCGTGAGTGGGTTCAGCCTACTCAGCGGCATGGCGGAAAACGTGGGATTTGGCATTATCGTCCTGAAACCATGGGACGAACGCACCCGACCGCATCAGCAGTTGAGTGCCATCGTGGGGCAGGCCCAGGCGAGACTGTCTGCCATCTCCTCGGCCAATATTTTTGCATTTGCACCGCCGCCCATCATGGGCCTGGGAACCACCGGCGGATTTGATTTCCGGTTACAGGGCCTTGAAGATCAGCCTTCTCGGGAGATTGCCGCGGTAACACGGTCTCTAGTCATTGCTGCCAACCAGGACCCGACCTTGAAGCGGATTTTTTCCACCTACACAGCCAACACGCCTCAGATCTTCGTGAATCTCGATCGGACGCGGGCCGAGACCCTCAAGGTGCCGGTCAGCCGGGTCTTTGCCACCCTGAAGGAACACCTCGGTTCAAGCTATGTCAACGATTTCAATCTTTACGGTCGAACCTATCAGGTCAAGGTTCAGGCGGAGGCGAGATATCGGGATGCCCTGGACGATATCAGTCGACTGTATGTCCGCAGTAACGACGGTAAGATGGTGCCCATGAAAAGTTTGATAACTCTGTCCACGGTCCTAGCCCCCCAGATCGTTTACCGTTACAACCAGTTCACCAGTGTACAGATTAATGGTACCGCGGCCCCTGGTTTTTCCTCTGGAGAAGCCATGGCGTCCATGGAACGGCTGGCGACAAAGACCCTTCCGTCCGGCTATGCCTTTGACTGGTCGTCCATGTCCTATCAGGAGCGCAAAGCCGGAGGCAAGGTTTCATTCTTGTTCGCCCTGGCCCTGCTTTTTGGGTATCTGTTTCTGGTGGGACAGTACGAAAGCTGGAACATTCCGCTGTCCATCATTTTATCGATTCCGGTGGCCAGTCTGGGCGCGTTGGCCGGTTTGTGGATCACCGGACTTAACCTCAGCATATACGCCCAGATCGGCCTGGTCCTGCTGGTAGGTTTGGCTGCCAAAAACGCCATCCTGATCGTAGAATTTTCCAAGGACCGCCGGGAGCAAGGGTATTCCGTGGAGAAGGCCGCCATTGAAGGGGCCAAAATCCGGTTTCGTCCGGTGCTGATGACAGCATTTACCTTTATCCTTGGCGTGGCGCCTTTGGTGATCGCCACTGGCGCCGGCGCCAACGCCCGCCGAGCCATCGGCACCACGGTCTTTTTCGGCATGCTGGCGGCGACGCTGTTTGGTATCTTTCTGATTCCGGTCCTTTACTATGCCTTTCAAACAGGCCGAGAGAAGGGCCATGCCTGGCGGACGCGTCGGCGGACAAAAGAGGAATCCCAAGAGTAAGACTTATGAACCGTTTAACAACAAATTGCACCCATTCACAACATATTTAAGTTTATGGAAATCACAAATAACAAATTGATATTTGGAATTTGAGATTTGTTTGTAATTTGATGCTTGAGATTTGGGATTTCAAAAAGTTGTTGAAGGGTTAAAATAAATTTATCGCAATAAGTGAGAGTCATGATATCCATAACATCTGAAAGACATCATTATAAACAGGCAGGCCGGTACATGCGATGCCTCCTCCTGTACGGTCTGCTGCCTGCAATCACTGCCCTGGTCATAGCCGGATGTGCGGCAGTTGGGCCGGACTATGCCCGGGTGGAGCCTGATGCGCCCCAAGAGTGGCACACCCAACTCCGGGGTGGCCTGACTGCCGACTTGCCGAAACCCGAAACCCTGGCCCAATGGTGGCGTGCACTGAACGATGCGGAACTTTCCAGTTTGGAAGAACGTGCCGTCAAAGGCAATCTTGATCTCAAAAAAGCCCTATCGCGAATCCATGAAGCCCGAGCCCTTAGAGGCATCAGCAAAGCCGGCCTTTTCCCCACTCTGGATGCCTCCGCTTCTGCCACAAACTTCCGCAGCAGTGAAAGTTCCTCGTCATTTGAGGAAAACAAATTTTATTCAGCCGGGTTTGACGCCGGCTGGGAACTGGATGTTTTCGGCGGGGTGCGACGTTCTGTGGAAGCAGCCCAGGCAACTCTCGAAGCCACGCAGGAGGACCTGTATGACGTGCTGGTGAGTCTTTTGGCCGAAGTAGCCTTGAACTATGTGGAAGTGCGTACCTTTCAGACTGCTTTGACGGTGACCGAGACGAATATCAAGTCCCAGGAAGAAACTTACGAACTGAACCGGTCACGGTACCAGGCCGGAATTATTAATGAGCTGGCCGTTCAGCAATCTCTTTACAACCTCGAGCGAACCCGTTCGCTCATACCTGCACTGCAAACCGGACAGGAGGCGGCCAAAAACCGTATAGCCGTGCTCTTGGGAGAAAAACCCGGAGCGGTCCATGGGGAACTGGCCGAGCGAAAACCCATTCCAGTCCCCCCGGTAAAGGTGGTTGTCGGAGTTCCGGCCGAGGCCATGCGCCGCCGGCCCGATATCCGTCGGGCAGAACGTAACCTGGCGGCCCAAACCGCCCGGATCGGCGTGGCCACGGCGGATCTTTATCCCAAATTCCGTCTGCTGGGTACCCTGGGGCTTGAGTCCGTATCTACGGGAAATTTATTCACTGCCCACAGCCGGACCTGGAGTATAAATTCCGGCGTCTCCTGGAACATTTTTCAAGGCGGCGCCATCCGCCAGAATATCAAGGTACAGTCTGCGCGCCAGGAACAGGCCCTGATTCAATACGAATACTCGATCCTGAAAGCCCAGGAAGAAGTAGAAAATGTGCTGGTGGCCTATGCAAAGCAACAGCGTAGAAGGCAATCCCTGGCTGCAGCCACCGCCGCCGCTCAAACGGCCGTGCAACTGGCCCAGGACCAATACAGGGTGGGACTGGTGGACTTCAGCAATGTACTGGACGCCCAGCGTTCGCTCCTCTCCTTCCAGGATCAACTGGCCCAGAGCAACGGGGCCGTGACCTCAAATCTGGTGCGTCTCTACAAAGCCCTGGGCGGTGGATGGAAATCTTTTGAGGTGAATCCAGATAAACCGAAGAATGTGACAAATCGGAAACAGGAGACAAAACAGTAGGGTTCTCCGATTTGCCTTATACAATTTCAGTTCTATTCAAAATAAAGGATTTTGAAAGAATCCTTCATGAAAGGAGGTTCAAAATGGTAGAAATGACACCGCTTGACGGCGATTATGAATTCTTTTCAGCAGAAACGTTCGACGATATCATCCTTCTAAGATTCAAAGAAAATCTCCTTGTTCGTGCGACTGATTTGGACACCAAAGATACCTTGTTTAATTTTATAGGACGTATCTCAAGTCAAGTGGATATCAAAGTTGTTCTTATCGT
>JAFDEW010000048.1 GCA_019310125.1 Deltaproteobacteria bacterium
GGGAACTGCCGAAAGGGCTGATTGCGGGAAGTGATGTGTCCGCGGAGGCTGTCCGCGCGGCGCGGACAAACCTGATGGGGCTCCATTACGGAAATAACGTAAGCGTTGAAAGGGAGGACTTCAGAAAGCTGTTCGCCCTTGAAGGGCATGTCATTGTAACCAATCCGCCTTATGGCATTCGGATGGGGGGAGACGAGAACCTTGATATGTTTTATAAAAATCTCGGCGATTTTCTGAAACAGAAATGCAAAAACGCGGCCGCTTTTGTTTATTTCGGAGAACGGAAATATGTCAAAAAAATCGGGTTGAAAGCATCATGGAAAAAACCGATCAAGGCCGGCGGGCTTGACGGCAGGCTGGTTAAATATGAGCTTTACTGAGAACATAAAGGGGGTCTGGCCCTGGCATTTGAAAAACCACCCGTTTGGGATGACCGCAAGACACAATCAGCCGTAGGTTGTCGAGAGACGGCAAATTTTGAGGAACTTATTTATGAGCATGAAAAACAAATTGGCAAAATTGGTCCGGGCGTTTGGCTTTGTTTATTTTCTTTTGAATTGCGTGATATTGATTGTGATATGCATACTCGCAATAAATACAATGATCAAGACGAGCATGTCACCGGGGTTTATGGTTCTCATCTTGCCTCTAATTGGAATATTTGCAGGATATTGGATGCGTGTCGGCCGATATGGATGGTGGAGGATTTTAATTATTGCCGTTAGTCTTTCCCTCACCGGGGCGATTGCGTTTACAGCAATCTTTATAGCTCCTAAGATGGAAAAACTAAAACAAAATAAGTTTGAAACTAATAAAAAAATTAAAACGTTAGATCCAGAAGTTAAAAAAATGTTTTTAGCTTTATATGTAAATGATTTAGATACGGTTCGGCAACAATTGGAAAAGGATGTGAATGTCAATGCAAGAGACGACGCAGACCAGACACCGTTGCATATTACTCAAAACAAGTCAATTGCAGAGATGCTTATTTCAAAAGGCGCTGATGTAAATGCTGTTGATGATATGGGTATGACTCCTATATTTAATAAGGATGTCGATTTATCAAAAATATTAGTTGAAGCAGGAGCTGATATTCACATAAGAAGCAATAAGGGCAATACGCCGTTAATTTGGTATTCTTACAGCGGGTATTTAGAGGGGATTCAATATTTGGTTTCACTTGGGGCAGTTGTGAATGCAAAAAATTCAGATGGTCAAACCGCTTATGATATCGCAGAAAAATTCGCTCATTTTAAATTGTTGGAATACTTGAAATCAATTGGCGCAAAGAGAGGGAAGGAGATGAAGGGGAGCTTGACCGAAAGGAGATTCAAATCGCCGCCGGTTTGCGCTCCGCTAGCTCAGACCGTTTATATCTATCATCGGTCATTGTTATTCCTTTCGCTTAAAACAGATTCGTCACTGATCGTTAATGAGGATGCTATATTGCCCCTTACCATCGGCTGTTAACCAATACCTGAATCTTGTATGAAAATTAATGAGAATTTTTAGGTTGCTTATTTAAACCGGGTTTATACAACATCATGTAATTATACGTTATACCAAAGGGTATATGGGGGGATGATTTTTTTTATTCATGAATTTTGTCCAAGTCATAAAAGAGAAACTTGGAATCCGGGCAAAGGGCCGATAGGTAGATTAATTGTTACTTAAGCATGGCGGCACAATGTGCCGCACCGATAAGGGCTGCTTTATCGTTTAGAATCACTTTAACGGGTATATTTTCAAGCAACTCCTTAAACCTTCCTTTATTGGTGAATGCTTCCATAAAAATATTTTCTTTTAATTTGGATAAAATTTTCGGCGGAATCCCGCCTCCCAGATAAACCCCGCCGGTGGTCATACCGGTTAAGGCTAAATTGCCCGCAACGGCGCCGAAAATGGAGACAAACATATTGAGTGCTTTTACACATCCAACATGTTTATTCGCCAAAGCGGCTTCAGTGATGGTCTTGGCCGGGTCCATTTCTTTTAGCTTTTGCCTTAACCCATCCGGTTCGTTTAAACGATCTGAGTCTTTCAGCCACCTATAAATATTCACCAATCCGGATCCGGAAACCACTCTTTCAATACTCACATGGCCATAACGGCTATGTAGATACCGCCACAGCTCATCCTCTGTTTCGTTGTTGGGAGCAAAATCAGCATGACCGCCCTCTGAAGGCACTGGAACGTATCGATCGTTCTGATAAATCAGCATGGCTATCCCAAGACCCGTTCCGGGAGCGATCAGGGCAAGATTCCGGCCTTTTACAGGCTCTGCCTGATTTAAAGGGAAGAATTCATTCCTGTTCAATAGCGGGATAGCCATTGCAGTGGCGGTTAAATCGTTGAGAAGTCTGACATGCTGAAAGTGAAACTGTTTCTTGATCCGATCTTCGGAAACATTCCAGGGCAAATTGGTGGTTTTGGACGTGCCGTTTACCACAGGACCTGCAATTCCAAAGCATGCATGGGTAACAGATGTCGGATGAATTTCAAGAAATTGCCGGATAATGTTTTCCAGATCAGGGGCATCTGGGCTTGAAAAGGTCTTAATCACTTTTGGCAGAGGACGCCTTTTCCCTTGGGTAAAAAGGCCCAGGTTGGTTTTGGTCCCGCCGATGTCACCTGCCAAAACAAAAGTTTTATCTTTAAAGTTAGTCATAAATTTTCACCTTGGCTTTTGATTTCTATTTTTCGCCTTTTATCTTTTTTATGATCTTGGGAATGAAAAACGAGAAGATAAAGAGCCCTATAGAGAAAAAAACCTTAAAGGATATCAGCTCTCCCCAGTTGCCGGAGGCCCATACATCTTTCAGCGTCCCGATAAAAAAGGTGAAGATAAACGTACCCACGATAATGCCCAGGCCGGTTCCCGCGACATAGTCCCGGAATCGGACTTTGGTCAGCCCCATGCCAAAATTCATAGGCGTAAACGGAAAATATACTAACCTGAGGTACAGAACTGTGGCAAATCCGTTACGTTCGATGGCATCGTCATATTTTTTCAGTTTGCCACCGATTAGCGAAGCGGCAAATTCCCTTCCCAGAGTTCGTCCAATAAAGAAGGCAGCGCTGGAACCGATCATGGCGCCAATCCATACATATACAAAACCCCAGTAGGCCCCGAATATGGCGGCTCCCAGTCCGGTCAAAAGCGTGCCTGGCAAAAACAAACATATACCCACAGTATAAATCATCATATATACCACCGGTGCCCATAAACCGGCGGTTTCAAGGAAACGGCTCATCTCTTCTACCGTGAGATAATTTTTAATCGAAGTGTATCGGATCAAGAAAATGGTCACAATAATAAAGGCTGCCAAGAGAATAGCCTTTATCGCCGCTTTCGAGTTTTTTTTAGGTTTTTGAAGGCGTTCTTCCACTTCTCTGATCCTTTCCTTCATTTTTGGACACAGATGAACACTGATGAACACAAATTTTCAAGATTTTTAATATGCGTTTAAAGACCAGTCGTAATACAGGTATTTAATCTTGATTTTTGATCTTTTTGCTTCCAATTCCTTTTTAAGATCTTCTTTGGCTTTAAAACCCTGGTAGTCTACGTGGCCTTGTTTGACATGTTTTTCCAGTAAAACGGCATAGATGCTATGATCCGCCGGGGTTGCGGCCCAGCTTGGCTTCACCAGGTTCAAAGGACCGAACAACAGGAAAGACAACATTACAAAAAGTATATTGTATTGAGTTTTCATAAAGCCACATTATTTGACGTTTTTTCTTTGTCGCTTAAATCTTCAAATTCTTACATGGTAAGCTCGATTCTACAATACAAAAAACGTTTAAGAAACATTCATCATTCCCGCGAATAGTTTGCCCCGGCAAAGGGAGTGGCGAAAATAAAGATTTAGCTACCTTAGTTTATTGAAAAAATACAAAATCCTTGACCAATCATTTGATTTTAGCTAATTTTCTCTTAGTTTTCAAGGTATTTGGCTTCAACCTTTTTGGGAGGATACCATGAACTAATTCTCTTGACAGGACTAACAGGATAATCAGGATAGATTGAATGTGGTATGGCCCATGTATCGCATTTAACGGATGACCCTGTTATGATTGCATTCGGAAAATCTGGAGAGTTACAAATCATAGACAGCGATGTTTTTTCTATGATAGCTGATGATATGGAAATACCATGAAAAAAACAGAAGAAAAACTAACAGATATTCCTTTGGAAATCAGAGCTGAGAAGGCTCTTATAAAAGCAGTTTCTAAGGCTATAGCAGATCACAAGAAAGCAGGGCATCCCATTATAATCTGGCGGGATAACAAAGTTGTAAAAATCCCAGCCGACCAGATTGAAATCCGTGAGTCAATGGCTGAATATAGGGTATTGGATAAAAAGGAAAAATAGCTTATGCCACTTAACCTTAACCCCCGTTTATGATATCTGAAATATTATCGAATTTGGGGGTGGCAAGAAATGTCAGGTTTTGAAAAGCATAATTTTTGACAGATACTCTCAATCACAACTCATTGACATTACATGATATATAAATTATATGGTATGGTGTTTTAAATTTTTAAGCAGTTGTTTAAACCACAAAATACAGTATGGACCACGATTTGGCATGAGGTAAAGCCCTTTGCGTAGAAATGATCGAAATGAACAAATTTTTTTGTTGAGAGAAGCTGGTCAATCTTTCTCTACTATCGCATCAATGTATGAAATTAGCATCCAAAGAGTGAGACAGTTGTATTATCAGGTTAAAGAAAGAAAAGATAATTGGGATTCGTGGCCTCTATTAAAAAAAGTGCTTTCTACACGCTGTCAAAATTGTTTGATCAACTATTTTGGGGATGAGGACATACTCGATAAGCCCCAAAAAATTGCAGAAATCGGCCTGATCAAGCTTGCTCGAATAAAAAATATGGGCGTAAAATCGCTACATGAATTATCCAATGCTTTGCATGGGCTCGGTTATTTTAGTTATGAGGAAATGATAACCTGGTTTGGTTCCCTGGATTCTTTTAATCCTGTCCCGCCGCCAGACAGCAAAAGAATCGGAATTGATAGGCCGGGCCTACCAACAGTAAACGAAAGACCTCATCTTGGCAGCTTAATTCTCGAAAGGTACCATGATCGGATTACCACCGGTTGGGACGATCTACAACGGTTTGAAATGATTGATCAGTTAAAAAAACCGGTCCTCTCTTTCATTTTTTATGGAAACAAAAGAATAATAATAGATGTTTACAACTTTATTTGCAAATTCCCTTACTCCTTTGTTATAAAAACGAAGAAAGGGATTGACATCTGGAGTCTACCAGAAAAGGGAACCCGGAATGCTTATGTCCATATTTCCAGATTTCCCAAGTTGATTGAATTTATTCGACAAAATGAGGACAAAATTTCTGACGACTTATGGGGCCTACTCTATGGGTATGATTTAAGCGAAGTTCACAAGTTTACTTATGATCATGATGCATGGGTAGTAGGAAAGTAAAAGGCGAGTACGAATTGTGGGATAATATCTTGCGAACATATTTGGAAGAGAAGGATTCTGAGCATCCAAATTATCCTTTGATCAGGAGATATTTTAAAGAAACATCATGAATAAACTTTGGGATTATGAAGACTATGTAGCGCATCTAATCCATCCGAATCCGCTTGTGCGGCATTGGGCTTTTAAGGCTTTGGAAGGCCGGTATTCAAGCAAATACTCAGATGAAGTCTCTAACCTGATTGACGACAAAGATGAGCATTTAGCATGTGCAGCTCTAAGATATCTTGCAATGCATGAAGCTGATCAGCATGCACCGGCTATCTTAGAAAGCTTTAAAACTCGTCACGGTAATATCTCCAGTAGCTGCGCAAGTGCTTTGGGAACTATGCACTATGAACCGGCCGTTGAGGTGATGCTTGAAAAATTTTCAACTGCTGAAAGTGCTGAAACATTTTTAGGTGTCGTAAGCTACCTTGGAAAGATTCACCGTGAGGATTGCCGGAAGGCACTATTGTCTGCCGTTATCCAACTGCAGGACACATTTCTCTTGGAGTCCGCAGCGGCTAATTTATTAAGCCACTATAACCCTGAAGATGTACCTTTGGTCTTGGATAGGTATTTTGATTTGAGTGATCTGGACCGGCATTATGACACGTTTCTTAAAAATATTTCATATATTTTAGGAGGATCGGAGTACTTTAGAAATCGTACGGAGTTCAATCAAAATAATATTTTAGAGAAACCTCGTGATGCCCTCAATAATCTTATCTTAAAAAATTCATTTATCGAACTGGATGAATCCTTGTATGAAAATATGATCAAGTCTCTTAGCCGTGGACAGTATGAGAATTTTTCTACAACGGTGATGTTTGATGCCCGCACTATTGTTCTCGCACGCTACCCTGAAAATGCACCTGCCGATTGGCTCGGCGAGTTATTCGGTCAGGATGCGATATGTCTTGCTTTACTTGAGGATCTTTCAAGGCGATCCTCAGTATGGAAGCGAATTAAGGATTTTAAGCAATTAGGCAGGAATCTTGTCTCTTTAATCATATCTGGATATTTTGCAATTAAAGAACGGGAGGTTTATTTAAAGGCGTTATCCCCTGATGCTAGTACTAAGGATTTAATCCTGGCACTGAAAAATACGGGTTCCAGTTTGCCGATACCGATACAGAAAAAGATAAAACAGCTTGCTCCAATTTCAGAACTTAAAGATGCCTTGACCAAGAATTTAATGACTTGGGGTGATATTTGGACCGTCAGGCTGATGGGCCGGATTGGAGCTAAAGAATTTGTTCCTGACTTGATGAATGTCCTTTGTAATTCGGACAGTATGGATTATATATACAGTGACGCACTAAGGGCAATGAATGCACTGGATGAGTCTGCAGATGAAATTATTATTACTGCAATCGAGAACCGAGAATTAGGAGATTGGGAAAGTTTTCCCATTCTGGAACATCTTCCATATTCCGAGGCCTATAATCTTGCCATACGGAGATGGGAAGATGAGAGTGATGACGGTATGGATTCCTATGAGATTTTCTCTGATTGTCTGAGAGGGATAGGAGATCCGCGAGGGATTGAAAAACTTCAGGATATATATTCCAATGAAAGTGATGCAACTTATATCGGCAGTTCTTTGGAATGTCTCAGCATGATTCATAAAGTGGATATTCCAGAATTGCCAGATATTCGCAAAAAACGAAAAGAACAAGAAGAAAAGCAAAAAGCCAGAGAGAAAGAATTGAAAGAACTGGCTTATAACTACAGGAAAAATAAAGAAATAGATGGGCTCGAAAATACAGGGAAGGTTGTTCCGTTCAAAAGGAGTGCACCGAAAGTTGGTAGGAATGAACCATGTCCATGCGGTAGCGGTAAGAAATACAAAAAATGCTGTTTGAATAAAAACGATTAATAAAATGGCGGCCATTTAAGCCATAATTAAACATTTCGGAATTTCTACAACCTTTATGAAATTATAAATTTTTTAATGTTAACCGCTTTGGCCATCATAATGGAATAATAGAATGCTGGAATATTGGGAATAAGGGCGGAAATAACCCATTTTAATTGTTAAAGATTCCTTTCCGTCAACTTGGTTTAGGACAAGCTCACCCATCATTCCATTATTCCTATAGGGGCGAAGCCCCTGAGTTTTCTTTATGGGTTGCATCAGCGAACACCGCGAAATTGTGGCATATGCGATACAAATATGCCACAATTTCATATGAGTGATAGGTTTCTAAGCTGGTATGATATCTTAAATATTTGCGCTGATGGCACAACCACAAGATATGGTATGCGTAACGATTTTGGCATGTTGGGTTATGGAAGTGAGATTGGCAAGCGATCAAAAGATTTGACAAGCTCGATTTTCATGACATAATCTCAATATATCTGTAATTGAATAATATTTGGATTACTCTCAACGAAAAACACAACACCGTTAGGTTTTACCTTCCAGAAATCTTACTACCTACCCTGTTTCAGATATTAATAGAATCAAATATTTTAACTGCTCGATACACTTTGTCAAGATACAGAAGTATCTCACATATCATCCCATTGAAACACATTTGATTCATCAAGATACAGAAGTGTCTCACATATCATCCCATTGAAACACATTTGATTCATTCGGCTAACACTTTTTATTCATAAAATACAAGTAGTTAACCAAATTAATGTGTGTTGGCACGCTAATTGCTGCTTTAATTTCAATCATCTATTAAAAAATCGGATGAAGTTTTTGAAATGAATTATGGTAAAAATCCCGATCAAAATAAAACACTAATTTAAATTCATTGTTCAGAAAAGGAGAATCAAAATGAAAATTGTGCACAAAACTATTCTTTTTATGGTTGTATCTCTTATACTTGCCGGGCCTGTTTTCGCCGCAGGGGGGGGAGATGTTGTTTCGGCTGATCCGACCAGACACTTCGACCCCAAAGGAAAGATGCCGTCCAAATTTACGATTGAACTGCAGAACGGGTTGCGCAAGTCCCTGCCCTTTGAGGACAAGCGCGACTTCGAAGAGGCGCAAAAAGGCTTTATCGCGGCACCGAACTACAAGCAGATCATGGCCGAGGCTGGCCATGTGGCCTGGGATATGGCCAGCTACGAGTTTCTGCTGACCGATAAAGAATACGATAGCATCCATCCATCGCTGCAGCGCCAGGCTGTGCTCAACATGGCCTATGGCTTGTATGAGGTTCTGCCAGGTAAGATATACCAGGTCCGTGGCTATGACCTCGCCAACATCAGCTTTATTAAAGGGGACACCGGTTGGATCATTTTCGATCCGTTGACTGCCAAGGAAACGGCAGCTGCAGCACTAAAATTCATTA
Organism: Deltaproteobacteria bacterium; assembly: GCA_019310125.1. Taxonomy (GTDB): domain Bacteria; phylum Desulfobacterota; class Desulfobacteria; order Desulfobacterales; family UBA11574; genus S5133MH16. The sequence continues at coordinate 8,822 of JAFDEW010000048.1, forward strand.
ATGAAAAGCTGGGCGAACGCCCGGTCGTCGCTGTCGTCTATTCACACTCCCACGCTGACCACTTCGGCGGCGTGCGTGGTGTTGTGAATGAAGCGGATGTTCGCAGCGGCAAGGTGCCGGTTATCGCTCCGGTCGGCTTCATGGATTATGCAGTGTCCGAGAACGTCTACGCCGGCAATGCCATGACGCGTCGTATGTTTTATCAATATGGTGTGCTGTTGCCGCGCAGCCAATTCGGTCATGTGGACCAGTCCATCGGCAAAAACACCGCTGCGGGTAACCTCGGCCTCATTCCGCCGTCAGTGATCATTGAAAAGGACTTCGAGGAAATGACTGTCGACGGCGTCAAGATGATTTTCCAGAACACCCCCGGAACCGAGGCCCCGGCGGAGATGAATACCTACTTCCCAGACATGAAGGCCTTCTGGGCGGCGGAAAACATCACCGGCACCGTGCACAACATCTACACCCTGCGGGGAGCTCTGGTTCGCGACGCACTGGAGTGGTCAAAGCAGATCAACCAGGCTCTCTATCGGTTCGGTCAGGAGGCGGAGGTGATGTTCGCCTCGCATAGCTGGCCACGCTGGGGAAACGATCGCATCAAAGAAGTCATGCGCACCCAGCGTGATATCTACGCCAACCTCAACAACGAGGTGCTGCACCTGGCCAACCAGGGTGTTACCATCAACGAAATTCACAATGTCTACCATCCCCCCAAAAGCCTGCAAGACAGCTGGGCTGCCCACAGCTACCACGGGTCGGAGGAGCACAACAGCCGCGCGGTAATCAATCGCTACCTGGGTTACTGGGATGCCAACCCCGCCACCTTGATTCCGCTTTCACCGCGGGATTCGGCACCGCTGTATGTTGAGATGATGGGTGGCGCGACAAAAATCATCGCCAAGGGCAAAGAACTCTATGACCAAGGTAAGTACCGCCATGCCCAAGAGATTCTGAACAAACTAATCTACGCTGAGCCAAACAATCAGGCTGCCAAGGACCTGCTTGCCGACGTGTATGAGCAGATTGGTTACCAGAAGGAAAGTCCCAGCGTGCGCAATAGCTTTCTGGCTGGGGCTTTTGAGCTGCGTAACGGCATCCCGACAGGCGCTTCGCCCAAGACCGCCGGACCCGATGTGATCCGCTCCATGACGACGGAACTGTGGCTCGACTTCCTGGGCATTCGTCTGGACAGCAAGAAAGCGGAGAGAATCAATTTCGTCATTAACCTAGTGACACCCGATAACGACGAGAAGTTCGTTGTCGAGCTGAGCAATGGCACGCTCACCAACATCAAGGGGTTCCAGGCGAAAAATCCTGACCTGACCATCACGATCAAGCGTTCGGATCTTGAAAAGACGATGATGGGTGCAGTTAGCTTTGACGACCAGATCAAGGCCGGCAAGGCCAAGCTGATCGGTGACCGTAACCCCTACGAGAAGTTGAAGACCATGCTGGTCCAGTTCGACATGGGATTCGAGATTCTGCCCGGCACAGGTGCAAAAGATCTGACCCCGGCAAAGAAACCCCTCGAACATGCGCCCCAGGCGGTGCAAACGATCACTGATTAGTGCTCGTTCCTTTGAGAGCAGGTGAGACACGACTTAGCGATCACGGTTCCAGCGGACGGCGCTCACGCGTCACCGCTGGACCGTATCGTTAGGATTTAAGATATCTCCAACAGAGCTGTAAGAAACCCAGATTCAAGATCACTGCAATGTATCTGCGAGCTATGGAAAAAAAGACAACCCCAACATATTGCGGTCAGCCTTTTCGTCTAAAAGCAGTAACCTGGTTGTGATATGGTCGACATACAAACAATGAAAGTTCGTTGTTAATACTGAAGATCGCCGATACGGCCGTTCCATATAGACCGGTAAGCGGTAAGGTGGCCGGGCTATGCGAAGTACAAGTTGGTGAAAGTAAAAGTGGATATTTTTTATCCCACGGTAGTGATATTCAACTCGGGGAAATAGCTTGAATAATATCCCTTATCATTTGTTACAATAGTCTTCCCATCCAGATGAAGGGCATATGCGCCTATTAGAAAATCAGTCAATATATGCTGTCTGATTTTGATTTCAGATTTGCATTTTCTACATATCAATCTCTCAAGCTTCTTTCCACATTTCTGACACATTAGTGTCCGGCGCTTATTATACTTTTCCCAGCGACCAGCGGCAGTGATATACACTTCCGGCTTCATCTCACCAATTACAATACCCGTGTCGAGTAGAAAAGCGTTTAATTCTCTGTCATCTCTGAATATCAATGAGAGCTCACCATATACGACTTTTGGTATAAGTAAAATGTTCTTTCTGGCAAGTTCCCCCAGTAGTTCGGCATATTCTTTACCGAAACCCGGAGTAGCAGTGTAAATATATACAAGAGGATTAGTGTCGATAATAATACTATTCATCGATTCTTCCACGAAGTTGATCAACCATATGGTCTATATGCTGTTTCCTGCGTCGTCTACCGCGTCCGAGCCACTTCACGAACTTGTTCTCGCTACTGCTTTTTACAATAAGAGCCTTGTTATCTTCCGCAATTATATCGACCTCCGTACCAGGCAAGAAACCAAACTTATTTCTTATGTCCTGAGGTATGGTAACCTGACCCTTGCTAGTTATTCTTGGCATGTCGTTCTCCTTTAACAAGATGGTATTACATTTCGATGATTGTATTACTTGAAAAAGAAAATGTCAATCTCTATGTCACGATGGAAAGATGGCTGCCTGGCTGAATAAACCCTATCGCTGCATAAAAAATATGCCAAAAATATTTGCCACGAAGTCACAAAGACACAAAGGATATATTTATTATTCTTTCCCTCCGGGGCAGAGCCCCTCTGGGGCGGCGCCTTAGTGGCAGAATGGAACCTGAACTCAGGTCTCAATAGACCCGCCTCAAGTAAATCCCGAACCGGCAGTGCAGGTATAGCAGTGATCCGCTGTAGCGATGTGACTATCCGGCTCCGGAGGCCCTGGCATTTCAAAAACATGGATTTTTCGTCCTCCCATGAAAAGGCCCCTGGCAAGATTAAAATCACAATCGTAAAGAAATCCGTCCCAGGAAACGGAGACCATGGTGCGGCACATCACGCCTTCAACAGAGCAAGGGTTGAAGCCGGAAGAGAGCTTGGCCATATATTTTTCCAAGTTGCCCGATGTTATGAGCCACCGGCGATATCTTCCCAAAGGCACATTGGCAAAATTAAAGAGATGGTTGAAAACAATTCCCCATTTGTCTTTGAGAACCTGACGAAACCTCTTTTCCGCTTCAACCTGGGCAGGCGGAAGAAATGCCCCGGTGGGATTGGACACCAGATTGAGTATTAGGCCGGATCCTTTGTGTCCATACCCGATGGCATTCAGCTTTTTAAGCCCATCGATGCTGATGTTAAAGATACCGTCACCCCGCTGTGAATCTGTCTGGAGTTC
>JAFDEW010000301.1 GCA_019310125.1 Deltaproteobacteria bacterium
GCCCTGGTTGAAAGACAGGTGTTGCGGCAGAACCCGGGCAGAGGCCGCAGCGTCAGTTATGACCTCGTATGGCCGGACACGGAATAAACCGCTATCCAATATCGAGAATCGAGCCACGGCTATCAGGCGGGGCGACAATTTTAACCGCCCCAATACGATCTGCCGGCCTGTCCCGGTACTCCAACGGGGTATCGCTCCGGACGCGTTATATGAAAAGCTTATTAAAAGAGATAAAAGCGGGTTTGGAAATACAAACCAAAAAATAGCAGGAGCTGAAGTAAAGGAAAACCAGGATGATTACGGTAAAGACACTTAACCGTCGTTAAATAGACAATACATCGGATGAGTGATAGAGAATTTGAGAACTTGAAATCACAATTTGTGACCTCAAGTTGGGGTGGTATGCGAAGGTCGAAACCATATGCTTTTACTGAGCAAGGAGTTGCCATGTTTACCCCGTTAAACCGTTGTATTCTTTTGTTTTACTGGGGTGCGATAACAAGAGCTTGTCCCGTAGCTTCGGCAAATGGTACTGGGACGTAGCGTATTTAACTGGGGTCGGCTAAGCAAATAAACGTCCGTGACCGTCCGTGTGGGTCTGCCTGCCGCGCCTTGCCCCGTAGCTCCGTGAGATGGTACTGGGGTGGCTAATTAATAATGAAAATAGGATTCACAGTAAAAGAGAAGCAGAAAGCTTACGGCAAAAAGCGAAAAAGACTAAAATAAAATAAATATATCAGCACAATAGAAAGTTATTTATATATTTATGGACGTCCCGGAAGTCCCACGGAAGTCCACACGCTCATCAAAGGAAAAGAGCCTGGAAAAGTACGCATTGTTTTGGAATGGAAAAACGCATGACAAAAAACGAATTAATCGAGCGCCTCAAAGGCTACGAATGGAATGATGTGGAGTTCAAACGCGCCCGGCGCGGTGTTCCGGAAGATGCCTATAGCACTGTATCGGCTTTTGCCAATACTTCAGGCGGTTGGCTGATCTTTGGTGTCAAGGAAACTTCCGGCAGACTGGAGGTTGCCGGGGTTGAAGCAACAGCATTCGACAAGGTTCAGAATGATTTTTTGAGTTGCCTTCGGGCCGGCGGAAAGATTAGCCGGCCAATTGATGTCAAGCCTGAAAAGCATCGCATTGACGGTAAAGACCTGCTTGCCTTTTTTATCCCCGAATCTCCACGCAATGAAAAACCAGTGTGCCTCCGGGGCGACCTCTCCAAGTCCTACATCCGCCGTGGCGGCGGCGACGAGCGTTGCACCCAGAGGGAAATCGAGCGCTTCATTCGGGATGCGGCCATCGAGCCTTTTGACAGCGAGCCGATGACAGATCTCGCGGCTGATACGTTTTTCGACGAGCGCACCCTTTCCTGGTACCGACGCCGTTTCAACGAACGGGAGCCCGGTCGCCATGAGACCCTTTCCGATCAGGATTTTCTTATCGAGTCAGGGTTTCTTGCGGAAACAGCCCAGGGCTTGCGACCGACGAGAACTGCACTGCTGCTTTTCGGTAAAACACGATACACACGACGCTGGCTTCCCCGTCCGGTGGTCGACATGCAAGTTATTCATGAGCGCTTTGGCGACTGGTCTGCGGATCGTCGATATGAAGACCGAATAACAGCGGAAGACAACATCATTCTTGCATGGCTGGCCGTCGTCGAGCGTTACATGAAACATGCAGACCGCCCCTTTGAGCTGAACGGGACGACACTGCGCCGGCATGACGAGCCTCCGGATTATATCAGCTTTCGCGAAGCGGCCATCAACCTCTTGATCCACCAAGACTACGGCGACTTCTATCGCCACGCCCGGATTCAGATCTTTCATGATCGCACCGTATTCTGGAACCCTGGTGACGCATTTGCCTCCCTTGAACAGCTATTGGAACCCGGCGGCAAGGAATTGCGCAACCCTGCCATTGTCGCAGCATTTCGCCGCATAGGCTTAAGTGACCAGGCAGGCACCGGTATCCGGGCAATTTACACAAACTGGCGCCAGCTTGGCCATGTGCCGCCTCAGATGGAAAACCAGCGATCGGAAAAGGCCTTTTCTCTGACCCTGTTGAAGGAGGCCATTTTGTCGGAGAATCAAAAACGTTTCCAGAAGGAACTCGGCGTTCGTTTAAGTGATCTGGAAGCCGATGTCTTTGCCTACGCCTGTCGGGAAGACCGTATTACGTTGACGGATGTGCGCACCATTGGCGGTATGAACATATCAGCAGCCCGTGACCTAATGGGTCACCTGGTGGTTCAAAAACTACTGGAACCGCTGGACAGCCAGAACGTTTACACCCTTGCAAGCCATCTGCGTAAGAGGTACCAAGCCTCTCTTTCAGAGGAGAAAGAGGCGCGGGAAAGGCAAGATGATAAAGTTCCGGGACTAAGTTGGGACCAAGTTGGGACCAAGTTGGGACTAAGTCCAGAGCAAGCCCAAATACTTGTAAATATTGTTACAGAACAGAGTGTTACCGAGTTGATGGCTATCGTTAAGCGGACCAACCGGACCAAGTTTCGGGACCAAGTTCTCAATCCCTTGCTGAATGCCGGGCTGGTTGAAATGACCATCCCGGAAAAGCCCCGCAGCAGCAAACAGAAGTATCGGTTGACGGACCTTGGCCAAAATGCTGCTTTGAATTTAAAACGTCAGGTAAAAAATAATGGGTAAAAAAAAATCCAAGCCCCGTCCTTCGGAACGCCTCTTTCCGTATCAGCAGCGGGATCTGTTTGAAAAATCCTATCTTGAAAAACTTGAAGAAGAAAAAAACAAAGCTGTGGAATGCCTGGGAATGACATTTCCCAATGATGAGGAGCGTCGGAAATATTTCCTTGAAAAGCTGCGCGAAAAGCTGAAAGATCCAGAGTTTCGGAAGATCGAGGGATTAAAACCAAGATGTGTGTTAAACTGGCCGCAAAAATGCTGATAATTGCCTGGACGCTGATGAAGAAAAGAGAAGTATTTGATCCGGCACATCTGAACATAGAATAACAAGTTTTACTATTTCGGCGAGAGATCTCGTGAATGGACGTCGGGGCATAGAAACCTCTGGAGGGACAATACTGGGCCTCTCACTGAATTTTCAACTCTGGATAAGGGATGATTGGCGTAGCCGTTCAACCGGAAAGGCCGGATAAACGTAACGATCAGAGGTGGGATTCGCATAGTGAGAGATTCGCCGAAAAATTATGTCAAAGAGCAAAGGACCAGTACGCCCTTAAAATGTATACTTTTATAATCAATTCATATTAATCATGATTAAATTTTTTAGATTTTTTCTTGACAAAGGGATTGTAGGATGTCCCGGAAGTCGCTGAAGCTAATGGAGTTCATATGACTATCCGGATATATTAATAAAAGCAGATAAACTTATAATTTGAGGGGCGTCCCGGAAGTCCCACAGGTTAATATCCAAATTATGCGTGCGTTCATTAAGCTGCACAGATGGATCGCTGGTATCGACGATCTGAAAAGCGAACTCGAAAAACTAAAAGATCAGACCGATCAGCGGTTTCAAGTTGTATTTGAAACTTTAGATCAATTGTTAACGGTTGAAAGCAAGCCCAAGAAAAAAATTGGATTCACAGTAAAAGAGAAGCAGAAAGCTTACGGCAAAAAGCGAAAAAGACTAAATTAAAACAAATATATCAGAACAATAGAAAGTTATTTATATATTTATGGACGTCCCGGAAGTCCTCTGTTGAATGAGCGGCAGCGAAAGGTTGTCAACCGGTTGCTGGATGCCGGCCCCGACGGTTTTGAAGGCGGTCTGACGACCCGGAAATATGTGTCCATGGCAAAGGTCAGCCGGGCAACCGCTTTTCGG
>JAFDEW010000302.1 GCA_019310125.1 Deltaproteobacteria bacterium
AATAAAATAAAAAAAATTAAAGCGCTTGGCGTTAAAATTATCGGGGGTACTGCGGTACCACTCCAGCATATATTGAAATGATTAAAGAAACCCTGTCTATGGCCTAAGATAAAGTTGAGTGTATACAGTAGAAGAGATAGCCAAACCATTCTCCACGGATTGAGTCATAGGGGACGTTCGTGCAGAGCATGCAGATAGTCATGGGGAACGTTCGTGCAGAGCATGCACAAACTATTTAAAATAGCCTGCAGATATTTTCAATAATGTGAAAGTATCCATAACCTCAAAAACCTGCGATATGTCTGACATCCTGGCCTTGATTGCATATATGCAATTTTCAATAGGGCGAATCATTTTTTGCAGGAATTGCCTTTTTGCAATTTTGTAAAAAATACGATATATGTACTGTAATTTTAGTTGCTTGAACCTGCACTTTTGGCAAGACATGCCATGTTCCATTTCGGTTATAAACCTTCAAATTTCGTAAGGTGAAGACTCGGGCATGGTATATGAACATTTTACTGAGGCAACCAAATCCGCTTAAACAATGATAAGTTTTTGAAATAAGGTCTTATGTGATATAAAGGCTCATACAAGGTGTTAAGCGATACCATAATATGAGCCTTTTTTGTTTTGTAGTATTTGGAGGATGTTCTAATGGCTGATAAACCGACATATGAAGAATTAAAGCAAAGAGTTAAGGAATTGGAAAAGGAAGCTACTGAACTCAAGGGAACTGAGGAGGTGCTGATGAAGAGCGAGGAGCAGTTTCGGATTATTTTCAACAATGCTCCACAGGGAATTGTACTCGCAGATCATTCAGGCCGCTTTTTAAAAGTAAATTCAGCATGGGAAGATATGTTTGGTTATAACGAAGAGGAATCCCAACAACTAACTATTCAGGACATAACTTTTCCAGAAGATATAAAGTTTTCCACAGGGAAACTGGCAGATTTGTTCAGGGGAAACATAGGCTTCTACAGATTTGAGAAACGCTTTAAAAGAAAGGATGGCTATATATTTTGGGGAGATCTTTCAGTTTCTCTGATTCATGATTTGGAAAAGGGTTTGGAGATTGCGCTGGGTGTGGTTGTGGATATTACTAATCGCAAACGCTTTGAGGAGGAGCTGCGGGATAGTGAAGAGCGTTACAAGACCATATTTGAAACAGTGCCGGCATCGATAGTTTTTATCGATAAGGAAGGTGACATCGTAGATATTAATCCTTATCATTTGAACCATATTGGCAAGGGAAAAACAAAAAAAGAAAGCTACATCGGAAAAAACATCATAACACATCCAAGTATTGTTCAAGCGGGCCTCTCCAACACATACAAAAGGTTGTTAGAAGGGGAGACTTTCGAAAAAACAGACGTGTATTTTCCAACATTGACGGGGGGTGCTGACGGCTATTTCAATGTGAGAGGGGTGCCACTTATTAAAGACGATGAGATTATTGGTTCCATAACAACGCATGAAGATATTACTGAGCGCATACGTTCAGTAAATGCACTGCGAGATAGTGAAGGAAAACTTAATGCCATGTTGCAGTCTATTAGTGATCACATAAGCATGATGGATAAAGACTTAAATATTATCTGGACCAATAAAGCTACCAGGGAAATCTTTGGAAATGATATCATAGGTAAGAAATGCTATGAAGTATACCATCAAAGAAAAGAGTCCTGTGAACCAATCCCCTGCATCACGCTTAAGGCATTTCAGGATGAAAAGATTCATGAGCATGATACTCAAGTAATAGATAAAAACGGAAAAACAATATTATTTCATTGCACGGCCAATGTTGCGTTAAGAGATAAACAAGGAAACCCCACATCAGTAATGGAAATTTCCAGAGACATCACCGAGCAAAAGCAGGCAGAATTAGCCCTGATAGAAAGAGGTAAAGAATTAGAGAATAAAACTCACGAGCTTGAGGAAGTCAATGCTGCATTGAGAGTCCTTCTAAAACACAGGGAGGAAGATAAAAAAGACTTGGAAGATAAAGTCGTTGCCAATGTGAAGGAGCTTGTTTTTCCTTATGTTGAAAAACTGAATAACAGTCAACTCAATGATCGGCAGATGGTATATCTAAATATTATTAAATCGAACCTTGAAGACATTATTGTCCCATTTTTACACCAGCTGTCCTCAAAATATTCTGATCTCACCCCTAATGAAATTCAAGTTGCCGGGTTTGTTAAGGATGGCAAGACAACAAAAGAGATAGCTGAATTGTTGAATTCCTCCACGGGTGCTATTAATTTTCACCGCAACAATCTTAGAAAGAAACTTGGCCTCCGAAATACAAAAACAAACCTAAGGTCATTCCTTTTGTCCCTCGGCTAATATAAGCTTTAGCCTTATATTAAGCTTATATTTTTTAGCCATTTACTTTTTGATTATTTATTGAAAAGTTACACTTGAAAATCAGAACCTTAATTACCGCCCCAAGGTTAAGGAAATGAGCAAAAACTCCCTAAAAGAAATCAGAGAATCCCTTATGATCAGCAAGGTCGAGCTTGCAAGAAAGACCGGTCTATCACCCAAGACCATTACACGGATAGAACAAGGCCTGGCATGCAGAGTGGAGACAAAACGAAAGATTATTGGAACGTTAGGGTCTATAAATTTAGATGAGAACGAGGTTATAGCGTCATTTATCAGAGATAATGGATGTGAGCGCTTAGAATTAGATCGGCGTCAATTTTCATATGACAGGCATATTCCTGAGCGCAGGTCTGCCAAGGATCGAAGAAGCAAACTTGATAGAAGATTAAAACCAAGAAAATCAGAACAATAAAGATATTTTAAACGGGCTTTGCTATGATTGGATTTGAAAAAAGAAAAATGGAAAGATTTTCCCTTGAACTCCCAACATGCCTAATTGTGAATAATTCAAATAGAAAGCAGGAAACTCTTGAACTTCAGACCAATAACGTCTGTGCAGGTGGTGCTTTTGTAAAAACAGATGAACCATTGTCGATCGGGACTAAGGTGGGTATAAACATGATTCTCTCCTTAGAAAGGTTAAAAAAATTTAGAGGGAAAAAATCACTTATCAATTTATCAGGGTCGGTGATTCGAACGGATGAAAAAGGAATGGCGATCTGTTTTGATGAAAAATACACTATTTCACCTTATGAAATCTTTGTGAAAAAGTCCTTATGCAACGATGATTTTTTAAACACTATTTTAGATTAAATCCCTTTCCCTATTTTTGTAATGGACGATGATGTAAGAATCCATGTGTACAATTTGGCGGCAATTTTGCTATTTGATATTGAGTTGGATCGAGTCAACAGAGTAGGATGTGGAGACGCTTTCTATTGTGTTTATTCAATGCCGGATGGTTGCGGAATGATTAATTATATGTGATAGTTATACTTGAAGATATTACAGAGCGAATAAAGTTAAGGAGTATCCTGCCCATTACAAATTCGGAAGAAACCTTTAAATAATCTAATAGAGCTACTTATTTTAAAATATCAGTGTCGACCACAAAGATAAACAGGGGTAAGGGTGAAAGAGAAATTTAAAAAGTTAGAATTTCAACTTCGAAAAATGCTTGAACTCAACGAGCAATCCCAAACTAGAAAAGAGCAATCCAAATCTAATATCGGCAATATTATTCGCCGCAGAAAAGGCGAGCCAGACAAATGGATCTCCTGTAAATTAAATAAGTAATGATGTAATACCTGTTACCATTATGCAAATATCAAGGCATTAAAATTACAGTTAGTGTGGGTTGGTTATGAATTACGACATCTCTGTTTCGGACCGCAAGGCATATATTCATGTCCGTGTAAACGAGCCGGT
>JAFDEW010000303.1 GCA_019310125.1 Deltaproteobacteria bacterium
TCCCCCAATGGTTTCATAATATGCAAACGGCTTTTGGTTTCGAAAATCCATACCCCCGATGGTAACATTATTCATGGTCCCCTGAGCGGCGGCCGGAATCGCATGGGGCACCGCCTTTGAAAGGGCGCCCAGCACCACATCCACAATCCGCTGAGACAGTTCCACATTTCCCCCGGCCACAGCGGCCGGAAACCGTGCATCCACAATGGTTCCCTTTTTGGTCAAGACGGTGATGGGTCTCAGGCATCCGGCATTGGTGGGTATATCGCTTAAGACCAGCGACCGAAACACATAAAGAACCGCGGAAAGGGTAATGGCGTATACGGCATTGATACTCCCCCGAACCTGAGAATCACAGCCTCGGAAATCCAGGGTGACCTCGTCCCCCTGAACCGTGATGGTTACACGAATGGCTATCCTGTCATCCGAAATCCCGTCATCATCCATAACGTCTTCAAACTCATAAATTCCGTCCGGAATTTCCCGGATCGTCTTTCTGGTCAGCCGCTCCGCATAGTCCATCAGGCTGCCGGCATAGAACCGGACCGTCTTAAGACCGTATTTTTCGATAAGTTCCCCGGTTCTGCGCACGCCCGTGATATTGGCCATGATCTGGGAAGCAAAGTCGCCCTCTCGTTCCACCGGTGTCCTGACATTGTTCAGTAAAAAATCCATAAGTTTTTTATCGATCTTCCCTTTTTCAACCAATTTCAAGGGGGGGATAATAATACCCTCCTGGAAGATTGAAGTGGAAAGGGGCATGGATCCGGAAGTCATCCCTCCCACATCCGCATGATGCGCCCGGTTGGCCACGAAGAATGCAGGCGTTGGGTCATTGGTAAATACCGGTGCCACAAGAGTGATATCCGGCAGGTGAGTGCCTCCCTTAAACGGATCGTTTAAAATGACCATATCCCCTTTCCGGAACGCAACACTCTCAATGGCCGCTTTCACGGACAGGGGCATGGAACCCAGGTGCACCGGGATGTGAGCCGCCTGGGCGATCATCTCGCCAGTGTGATCAAAGACAGCGCACGAAAGGTCCCGCCTCTCCTTGATATTGGGTGAAAACGCCGTCCGTATCAGGGTCACTCCCATTTCCTCTGAAATGGAAGCAAACCGATTTTTAAAAACTTCCAGCAGGATCGGATTGACGGTCATCTATCTCCTCCGCTCTTTATGACATTGAGACCTCTGCAAAATGTTCAATTTTGCCTGCCCAGTTAAATCCGTATTTAATATTTAACCGGGGTTCAAGTCCAAGGAAGGCGAAAATTTTAACCACAGACATACATTTAGTATTTCGAGGATTAAAATTTGAGCCTGACGCCGGAATTGGGCAAAAGGGGGCGTTTTGCAAAGGTCTCACATTATTTCCATGACAATATTACCGTATTCATCCACATATGCACCGGCAAACGGTGGAATCACAATGGTAGAAGAATATTCTACCAAAATAGCAGGGCCATGGATCCGGTTTCCGCTTTTCAGTTTATCCCTGGCCATTATTTTCGTACGCATCCGGCGTTGATCAAATACCACCGGCTTGTCACCCAGAAAGGCTTCGGAAGCAGGCGCTTTCCCCATTTTTTCTTGCTTTTGAAGTTGTGGTTTTTCCGGCCCGCCCCTTGCCCGAAGCCGGATATTGACGATTTCAACAGCCTTGTCCGGATTTCTGTATCCATAAGTTCTTTCGTGCAGTGCGTGAAATCTCGCAACATAACTCTCATCGAAAGGAACCATAATTTCATACGATTGCCCGTGATACCGCATGTCCAGATATTTTTCGAACCTCATTCCGGAATGGGGAATTCCCTCGACCCTGAGATCTTTGTGCCCCTTGCGCTCAATTTCCTCAAACCTTTGGGACAGTAACTTCGCCGTAACATTTTCCTGCTTCTTCATTATGGTCAGGGAATAGTCTTTAATCACGTCAGCCATAAGCATTCCCAGGGCTGACAGAATGCCGGGATTGGGGGGAAGCAGTACTTTGGGTATGTTCAAAAGCCTGGCCAAAAACGCCGCATGCATGCCCCCTGCACCCCCAAAGGAAAAAAGCATGAACTCCCTGGGATCATATCCCCTTTCCACGGAAATCACACGCATGGCTCTCTCCATGGCCGTATCGGCCACGTCCAGAATCCCTTGGGCCAGTTCCCTTGGAGAAAGCCCGACCTTTTGCGCCATGTTTTCAAAATACAACGCAAGTCTTTTCTCCTTCAAGGTCATTCCGCCTCCAAGAAAATGCTCGGGAATCAGTCTTCCCAGATAGAGGTTTGCATCGGTCACCGTAATATTGTCCCCCTGCCCGTAGCAGATGGGACCCGGATCCGCGCCGGCGCTCTCCGGACCCACCTTAAGGGCGCCCCCTTCATCAAGAGTCGCAATGGAGCCGCCACCGGCCCCAACCGTATGAATATCGATCATGGGAACCTTTACGGGATAACCGGATATGGTGGTTTCAAAGGCCAAAGACAGGTTCCCGTCTATCAGGCTGACATCCGTGGATGTGCCCCCCATGTCGAAACTGATGAGTTTGGAATATCCGGCCATCTTACCGATCTCATAGGCGCCCACCGCCCCGCCGGCAGGACCCGAGAGAATGGTCCTTACCGATTCGTTCATGGCCGTCTCCGCGGAAATACTTCCCCCGTTGGACTGCATAATCCCCAACGAGTCCTTGGGGCCCAGGTTTTTAATCAGGTGTCCGATGTATCGCTTTGTCTTGGGAGAAACATAAGCGTTGATAACGGTTGTGGAGGTTCTTTCAAATTCCCTGAATTCGGCGAGAATCTCATGGGAAAGCGATAATTCCAGTCCAAGGGGAGCCAGCAATTCTTTTATTTTTTGTTCATGACAAGGGTTCACATAGGAAAAAAGAAAGCAGACCGCCACCGATTCAACGTCACGGTCCTTGAGGCGTCTGCCCACGTCTTCAACCTTTTGGATGTCCAGAGGAAGAAGTTCCTCGCCGGTCTGAAGGATTCTTCCGGCAAGACCGAATCTTAGATCTGAAGGAATGATGTGAGGCGCCTTTTCAAAGCAAAGATCATACAACCGGGTGCGGTTCTGGCGCCCGATTTCTATAATGTCCTCGAACCCTTGATTGGTGATCAATGCGGTTTTAGCTCCGTTTCTTTCGAGAATGGCATTGGTGGCCACCGTAGAACCGTGTATGATCTGTTTTTTCTTTCCGTGTGCCAGATAGTTAAGCCCGTTGAGAACCGCCTCCGCAGGATTTGAGGGGGTGGAGAGCACTTTATAAACCCCCCACGTGTGGCCTTGCTTGTAAACAAAATCGGTAAATGTGCCCCCGGTATCCACCCCGATAATCATTCATCCCTCCGGTTAGTCATTGTTTATCCAGCATCCGGAACCCAACATACAACACGTGCCCCATACCACGCAACTCGAATTTCCTATGAAAAAAATAACAAAAGATGCTCGCAATCTCTATCTAATCTCGTTTATGATCATGACAACTTTGGATTCTCATGTTTTTTCAACATATTATCCTTTCAAAAACACACCGGGTATTAGAAAAACTAATACTAAAAAGTATTAGAAATTTCCACCTGAAAAATACGAAGAAACTCATACTTTTGTCGTATTGATATATTAATACCAGTCTGTTAACAAACATGCGGATGAATATAAGGGGTTACCAAAACCTATGACTACGTTCATGCTGTTTTATCATAATTCCTGTTTATTGAAAAATCCATTTAAGCGCTCAATAATTGCATTACTCGTGTAACTTTCTAATAACTCGTATAACTTTTTGATAACATGGTAATTTGATACGATCATGTTAAA
>JAFDEW010000304.1 GCA_019310125.1 Deltaproteobacteria bacterium
CGTTATGAAATTTCTTAAATGGGCCATTATCGGTGTGGGAGCGGTCATTGCCGTTTTCTTGGTTTTGTTAATAGGGGCAAGGCTTTACCTGGATACAGATCGGGCGCGGCAACAGATTCAGACAACGGTCAATCAGACCATTTCCGGTACAATGATATGGTCCGGGAGCCGTCTTTCCCTTTGGAAGGGTGAGGTTGAATTACACAACGTGCTCCTCAGCTCGTCCACAAATGACAAGTTGGTTGAATTGAAGCGTCTTTTCCTGCGTATCTCCTGGAATCGATTCCTCAACGGGGAATTGTGCGTTAAGAATTTGCTTTTTGAAGCCCCCCGGATATATTTGAAGACGGATCCACGGGGAAACCTTAATCTCGTTCAGGCGCTTTCCTCCCCTGAACCCAAAGAATCAACGTCCGTGGATTCGGGTCTCCCGTTTAATGTGGTGATCCGGGAGCTGAACGTATTGAACGGTTTTTTCCAATACCAAACAGCAGAAGACAGGCCTGAGAGCCAAAAAGACCGGATGGTTCTTCAAAACATTGCCCTGACCCTTAAGGATGCCAACCTTTTAGAACAAGAGGCCCGCCTGACTTCCGAGATTACCGGCGGAAATATTGCCGGAAAACCGAATTCACTTAAGCTGTGATCTCACAGACAGAATCCTGACCATAAATGATTTAAATTTAGATACCGTTGCGGGCAGATTTGATCTCAAGGGCCGGGTGGATTTTAAAAAGGCTTTTGCCGACGGATTTATCTCATCCCATCCTGATTTAAATGCCATATCCTATCATCTGTCCCTGCGCCAGAAAGACACCGTGCTCGAAACCCTGCCCTTCATCGTATCAGGGGTCAAAGGAACCATGACTTGTTTAATGGAACTCAAAGGAACGGGCGTTAATCCAAAGACACTCACGGCCGAATCCACCTTGGAGCTATTTGCAAGCAACCTGTCCGCCGGGGAGACATTTCCCCCCTTTGATGCACACGTGAACGCACAGGCCAACATGGAAAAAGGACGCGTTACGCTTCATCAGCTTGACGCCCGGGCAGAGGAGACTCACCTTAAGGTTGCCGGCAATTATGACATTGCTTCCCGTAAGATTGCCGCTGATTTTAAATTCAATACCCCCGACCTGACTGGAGTATTGTCACTGTTTGGATTCAAAGCATCGGGGAACATGGATATCCATAGCAAAATAGGAGGAACGATTACGGCGCCCATTGCGCAGGCACAATTACAGGGGGAAAATTTGGAATTCGAGAAGGTGAAGATCGGTGATGTGGATGCAAAAATCCAATTTTCCCAGGGCATGCTTTCCTTGGATCATGGAAAAATTCGCAATCACAATTCATTGCTCGATATTTCCGGCACCGTCCGGATACGTGATCCCATAACGCATGATATTTTGAAAAACCCCGGGTTAGACATTGCAATAAACGGAGATGCGCTGTTTATTGAAGACTTTGTCGAGGGAATTCAGGGAAAATTTACTCTGAACGGACATATCTCCGGTGATACCGCACACCCTTTGGGACGGTTGAATCTTAAAGGAGAACATGTCGATGTCTATACCCGGAAAGTTCAGGAGGTCCGACTATCCTCGGATTTTGATGGCGATCGATTCAATTTGGACCCTTTTGAGATTGTGATTGCGCCCGGTGAAACAATCCTGCTCCATGGGTGGATTTCTTTAAATAAAAATTACCACTTGCGACTTGCCTCCGAGGGCATTTCCCTTAAGAATCTAACCCCGCTTCAGTTGGGAGACGGTGATACCGGCAAGGTTTCCTTTAGGTTCCAGGGTCAGGGGGGCTTTGAAAATCCTCAGATCAACGGCGAGGTGGTTCTAAATGAGTTGCGATTCAATAACCAACCTCTGCAAGACGAACGGTTCCAAATTGAAGTCAAGGACCGGACCGCATATATTTCCGGGGGTCGGAACGTTGCTTTGGATGCAACATACCAATTTCAGACGCAAGATTTTTCAGCATCCGCCGGCTTTGACAACACCAATCTGTCCCCTTATTTAACAATTGCAGGTCAAAGCAAACTGAGTGGTTCCATAACCGGAAAAATCCAGGCCACCGGCAATGCCCGGTCACCGGATCAGATAAAAGGGTCGGCGAATATTTCCGGGATTGAGATTTTTTCTAAGAAAACCCCGTTGCTCCGAGCCGGCGACGTCAAGGCTTTTTTAAAGGACGAGGAGATTTCGATTTCCGGTGTCCGCCTGGACCTGTTTGAACGAGGCTTTTTAAACCTTAAAGGTACCTGCAAATTGAATGGCGACCTTGATATTAACGCCCATGGCACCCTCCCCCTGGAAATAATAGCGCATCTTTCAGAGGGTTTCCCAACGGCCGTATTCGTATAACCCCGGAAGCGGTTGTTATAGATAACATCCGGGGAATGCTGGACTCCGGCAGTTTTGAACTGCTTGGCGTCATTGATCTTAAGGCATTTCAACCCTTGCGGCTGGATCTCAAATTAAAAGCCCATGACCTTCCGCTTATGATTCCCGACACATTGGAAACCCGTTTGAATGCCGAACTCAATATTCGGGGCACCCCTGAAAAATCCGTGGTCTCGGGTGACATTCAAATGATCAAGGGAAAGTATTATAAAGATATGCGGCTGAATCTTGGGGAAAACCTCGATAAAACATCCCGGGAACAGGCGCTGCCGGCATCGGAGATCCCATGGCCGTTTTTAAAAAATATGGGTCTGGATATTACCACCCGTTACAAAGAACCTTTTATCGTAGACAATAACCTGGCTCGTAGACAATAACCTGGCCTTGTTGGCACTCAAACCTGATCTTCGCTTATACGGATCTGTGAACCACCCTCTGATCAGCGGTAGGGCCCAGATAGAATACGGAACCGTCTATTTTCAAAAAAAAGAATTTACTGTCAAAAAAGGGGTCTTTGATTTTATCAACCCGTATAAAATTGAGCCGGCCATTGATGTGCAAAGCCAAATAAAAATTCGGGAATGGGCTGTATTTTTAAATATCTCGGGAACGCCGGATAATCTTAAGTTTACGCTTTCTTCCGATCCATGGGAAACACAGGAGAATATCCTTTCTTTGTTGATCACCGGAAGAACAACCCAGGAACTGATCTCAGAGGAAGACGGTCTATCCCGTTCTTCGACAAAGATACTGGCGGATATCCTGGCTGAAACCGCTCAAAAACAAATCAAGGATGCCACCGGTCTGGATGTTGTAGAACTGGAATATGAGGAAGCAACAGATGCCGAGGCGTCGGATGAGGTAAAAGTAACCATGGGCAAAGCGCTCTCCCAAAGAGTCACCGTCAAATACGGCATGCAGACAAAAAATGCCAGGGTCATTCAGCAAGTGATCACGGAATATAAACTTCTTGAAAATCTTTTAATAAACGCCTTCCAGGATACCGAGGGACATTATGGCGGCGGGCTTCAATTCAGACTTGAATTTCGGTAAAAAGAGACCCATTTATATGACCAAATGTAAACGCAAAGACCGGATCAAGAAAATCTTAGTATTATGGATAATAATGGTAGGGTTTGCCCAAAACCCTGCGTATGCTCAGAACAAGACAAAAGATGACCCCGAATCGCCAATTATTTCACGGATTATGATCCATGTTCAGGGAATAAAAGGAGATCCGGGCCCGTGGGTTGATCGGGTAACGCGTCTTATTTTTATCCGGCAAGGAGAGCCCTTTTCGACCAAACGGTTCCAGGATTCCCTTGACACTTTGAAATCGTCAAACCTGTTTAAAGCCATCCATGTTTCTGAATCAGACCGAACAAAAGATCAATTTACCCTAAATTTTCAAGTAACGCCCTACCCTCGGATTAAAGATATAAAAATCAGCGGTGCCTTTCCCCTGTTGAAACGAGACATTCTCAACGCCATGCAGTTTTATCCCGGAGATGTATATCAACCGGAAACGTTTTTCGGCAAAAAGGCGGTCATTACCGAGGCTTTCAAAAATCAAGGTTACATTGCACCGGTTGTGGAATTAGACGCCATAGAGGATCCGGCAGACGGAAGTGTTGTGATTTATGTTGATATAAATAAGGGGAAGTTTTTTCATATCCGTGGCTTCGAAATCACAGGAAACCGGGCTTTTTCCGGCCTGCGCCTTAAATTGCGGATCAAAACGTATAAATCGCGCCTGACTCCGGATTTTATGAGGCGTTTTAAGAAAAATATATTGGATAACGATATCAAAGATCTCATCCGGTTTTACCGAGAAAAAGGATATCCCGAGGTTGCCGTGACCTCCGTTGTGAACAAAGATGCCAAAACTCAAAATCTTTCTATTTTAGTAACCATTGACGAAGGACCCCGGTACACCATTGATTTTCAGGGCAATAAGGAATTTTGGGATCTTACGCTTAAAAAAGATTTAATCCTGTTTAAAGAGGGAAATGACAATGATTTTAATCTAAGAAAAAGTATTCGAAACATAAAGAAACGATACCATAACGCCGGATATAAGGATTGCCGGATAGAGATGACATCTGAAACTAAACAAAATGCCGACATGCCTGTCCGGTGTATCCGCCTGCGGATTCATGAGGGGCCACAATACCTTGTAAATTCCATCAACCTTACCGGAAATCATGCGGTTGATTCAAAAAAGATCAAAAAACAGACAGTGACCCAAACACCGGGGCTTATAGCTAACGGTGCATGGGTTCAGGAAACCCTGGAAGAGGATAAACGTGCGGTGACCGCTCTGTATCTCAAGCACGGATACATGAATACCAAGGTCACCGATGAAACCACATCCCACAAGGACGGTAAAGAAAACAAAACACAGGTCGACATCCGTCTGGAGATCACCGAAGGGGTTCAGACGCTCGTAACGTCCGTGCAGATCCATGGATTGACCGTGTTATCAGACGCTGAGGCCCTTGAGGCCATCACGTTGAAAAAAGGATCCGTTTTTCGAGACTATATGATTCGCAGTGATGAAAACACGCTGAGTTCCCTGATTTCCGAAAAGGGATACCCCCATGTGAAGACAAAGGGAACTGCGGTCATCAGCAAGGACAACACCCAAGCCGCCATAACCTACGAGGTTGATGAAGGACCTTTTGTTCAAATGGGCCGGGTGGCGTACACGGGGAATTTTCTCACCAAAGGACGAGTTATAGAAAAGGAACTTGAACTCCATCCGAACGATCCGTTTTCTCTAAATAAATTTTTGAGATCTCAGCGCAATATCCGCAATATCGGAGCCTTTGAGTCGGTGAGTTTTAACACCTACGGCTTAAAGGAAAAGCAAGACACAGTGAATCTGCTTCTGGAAGTGGAAGAGAAAAAGCCTTACTATATTCAATTTGGCGCGGGGTATGACACGGAAAGGGAATTTTACACCAATATCCTGACCGGAGATCACAACCTTTTTGGATTAAACAAGGAGGTTCGGGCTGGTGCGGAAATCAGCCAGATCGGGTACCGGGGGGATCTTGAATGGGTTGACCCCCGGTTTATGGGAACTCGAATCAAGTCATCCATAAACCTGTTCACCGAAAAAAGAGAAGAGTTTAACACAAATTTTGGCACCAGAGACCGGGGCGTTTCGGTATCATTTAACCGTAAATTTTTTCAGAAGGTGAACGGCAACCTTTCTTTTGTTTATACCTATAAGGAGCAATACCGTCGGGACGCGGACCCCATACCCATCGGTGATGAAGATGAATATGACCCCAGAGGGATTTTAACCATAAGCCCCTCTATTATTTATAATTCAGTCGATTCTTTTGTTCGCCCCAGAAAAGGAGTGTTCTCTTCTTTGTTTCTGGATGTTTCCAAAGGCATCAACAATTCTCTGGATAATTTTCTCAAGTATCGTTTCGAAATCCGGAAATATTATACCCCCTTGGAAAATCTGACCATTGCGATGCGAGGAATGGTTGGGGATATTACCCCCTTTGAGGACAGCAGTACGATTCCGGAAGATCAGCTTTTTTTCCTGGGCGGCACTTCTACGGTTCGGGGATTTGATCAAAACAGACTTCGATTTGACGCCAAGGGTGACGCCGTGGGAGGACAAACTGCATTCTTGGGCAATCTAGAGGCAAGAATTGACTGGGGACCGAATGTTGAGGTTTCTCTTTTTTACGACACGGGTTCCGTGAGAAACGCTATTCTCGAACAGGGGTCCGATGAATTTCGGTCTTCAGCGGGACTTGGGTTGCATTATCTCACCCCCATCGGTCCCATGGGGGTTTATTACGGGCACAAACTGGATAGAAAAGCCAATGAAAGTGCCGGGAGTTTTCATTTCACCATTGGGTTTAGGTTTTAGGCGTGGGGTAAAAGACAGAGACCGTTCTGACCGATGCTAAATTCAGGGCTACTGACCTGGCGTAAATTCAGATTCAACATATTTTAATGAAGAATCCACACCTTGAGGGCATATAAAAGATGAACGTCGAACATCGAACGTTGAACATCGAATAATGTATTCTACCATTTATAATAAAGACAAAGCTTATAATAAAGACAAAGCCAAGCGCCTTCCACATTCGACGTTGGACGTTGAACGTTCGATGTTCAATTTGTTGCATCTGAAATTACGAATAAAGCTGCATATTACGGTGAAATTACGTATACAGGTCAGAAGTTCTGAAATTTGGAAAAAGCATCGGGCAACACAAACCCTCTTATTTTTATAACGCCAAAAAATCCTTGACAAAGTCGCTGACACTTGTATGTTTTTTCAAGGAGCGGAAGCACACAGTCGTATGAACCATCCAAGGGGTGCAAATCAAGACCGTTGATAAACGCTGACGC
>JAFDEW010000049.1 GCA_019310125.1 Deltaproteobacteria bacterium
AAAATTGCCAAAAATATGAAAAAAAGAGAAAAGCGGTCCATTACCCGATGTCCGTTTCTTAAAAAGGATAATACCTGCCGGATTTATACCATACGCCCCTTTAGTTGCCGGCAGCTGTATTCTTTGCGCAAATGCACCGATTCAGGACCTATGGTTCATCGGCAGGCCGTGGAGCTGTCAAAACAGACCGTTAAAAAGCTTCAGCAACTGGATGAAACCGGATATTCGGGACACATCAGCTATATCCTTCATCTGATTGCCACGCCGGATTTCAGAACGCTGTATACATCGGGAGGATTCAATCCGGCAAACATCATGCGGTTCGGAAAAAAATACGGCATTATCATTAACCGTATGGTATCAAAAACAACTTATAAGCATAATTTGGACCCGCCCGTCACCAGCCTTCCCAAATCATAAATTTGTGTCCATGCATAACTATAATGGCCACAAATTAAGTTTCCAATTCAGAAATGAGCAATTTTTCGCAAGGTCAAGGAAATCAATGAATTACGCGGAGGCGTACAAGCGGTACGCCGCACAAGTGATTCCGCGGATTGACACAGAGATTGCGGAAAAGGGCCATTTCTGGATGGAAACTAAGATATTCCCAATAGTATAACATTAGTGATGATCAAAATGATAATACCGGACAATAGGAGAAATCCGCCAATTTTTCTCAGACGTTTATCGCCTTCAAGCAATTGATTTTTTGGAATTTTGAAAACAGACAGAAAGGTAACATAGCTTTTATTCAGTCTTTTGATTATTTTTATGTGAAGGAATGTCAGTATACATAATCCTCCGAATAAGGCGATTGCCCCGATGGTTTCAATCCAATTCAATGCCTGGTGAATATCCATTCAAAAAATTTTCCTTCTCGCCACCAAGGCACCAGGACACCAAGTAAGAATAACAGAATGAAATCCCCGGTGTCTTGGTAGCAAATATTTTTTGGTTCTCTCCAAGCCGTAGGCCGGCTTGTCCGGGTTAGAAAGTTATAAAGAAAATTGGTGATAATCAAGGGTTGATAAACTCGTAAAAAGCTAAGTTATGCCGCTTCGCGGCACTGTAACCGGAAATAACTTTTAAAAACAGACTGTTATGGAAACGAGTGCTATTTGAGTTAGTTGAAAGTCAGATTTAGACGGTTTCGTAAAAAGTTCAAATTCCACCGAATAAATCTCTCGGGATAAAAAGGCGTCGCAAGTTTTGTAATCATGAGGCGTACTTTTCGTACGTTGAATGATTACGAAATGCAGCACAACGCAGAAGTTGGACTTTTTGCGAGACCGTCAAGGGTTTACTTTTGCACTTAAGGCATTATATTACATCGAAGGATTACCATTATATGAGATTTCTTTTATACAACATACGGTATGGCGCGGGAATTGGAAGAAAGTTCCATCTTCCGGTTCCCTATAGCGGGTATTTAAAACATACCAACGGCAATTTCCAAAATATAGTGAATTTCATAAAATCGGTAAATCCGGATATTATGGGATTGGTCGAGGTGGATATCGGGTCCTTCCGCTCTGAAAAAAGCAACCAGGCCCAAGACATCGGCCGGCAAATGAACCACCACCCGATCTACCAGTCAAAGTATTCCGCAGCATCAATTGTTCAGAAAGTCCCGGTGCTGAACAAACAGGGGAACGCGATTTTGACGAACCAGCAGATCAAATCTCAAAAATTTCATTATTTCCAGGAAGGTATCAAGCGTCTTGTGATTGAACTTGAATTAGAGGAATTCTCGGTTTTCCTGGCACACCTGTCCATTAAATTCCGTCATCGCCACTATCAATTGCAGGATCTTCATGCCATGATAAAAAGCCAAAAAAAACCGGTGATCGTGGCCGGTGACTTCAATGTATTTCGGGGGGATCGCGAACTGCAATTATTTCTGTCTGCAACAGGCCTAAAAAATGCCAACACAAACGGGGACCCCTCCCATCCCAGTCGCTCCCCGCGCCGGCAACTGGATTACATCTTCCACAGCCCGCAAATACGAATCACCGGTTTCCAGATCCCTCAGGTCAAATTATCCGATCATGCGCCCCTGATTTGCGATTTTGAACCGGTTTAAAAAACACTCCCGGTCCCTGTCATTATATGTTTCGTGGTGCAATTCTCTTTGGGATGATATAAGGCGTGTTCTAAATAAAGAATCCTGGCCCAAAGGACCAGGCTTTGGTTATCCCCAGAGGGGATTTGCTTTATTGAAAGTTCATTGACCTATTGAAATTCCAATAAACAAATCCCAAAAAACAAACAAATAACAACACGCGGCGCAAGCGCCTGCGCTGCGCGTGACCGAAATTCAAAATCCCAAACAAAAAAACAATCGTTTTGCCCCCGGCCCATAGGGCCTAAGGCGCGGTGGGAACCGGTTTGTAATTTGGAATTTGAGATTTATTTGGAATTTGGTGCTTGGAATTTGTGATTTAAGGCAGCAAACTCCAAGGCAAAGCCGGAGATCTCTGATCTGGCCCAAAGGACCAGGTTTTTCAGAACAAAAAAAGCTGGGCCGCATGAATAAGAGGCTTCATTTGCTCTTATTCATGCGGCCCATGCAAAGTTTTCCTATGTCTATTTAGAAAACCCCTGGTCGGGGATGACCAGGGGTATCAATAAAGTTGCGATTCACAGTTTTATGAACCGCTTAACGAAAGGAGATTAGATGGGGACATCTAACTCGACCCTATTATAATACCACATTGTATTATGTCAAGATGTTAAATGCGTAACAAAATCTCACCGGTTATACAGCCTGGCGGTTAATCTCTTGCGGTAATATGAAAATTACAGATATTTTTTTCGATCCATTAGGAAATTTTTGTAAATCCGGTAATGCTCGGTCTCTTCGTAGGCCACCGGACAGACAGGTATGTGGTCGAAACTGTAGATCCTGGCTCCGGCACAGGCGAGCAGAATCGGGGAGTGCGTCGCGATGATGAACTGGGCGTGACCGGCCCGGCTATTGGTACCCAGAATCTCAAGCAGTTCAAGCTGACTGCGGGGTGAAAGCGCGGTCTCGGGTTCATCGAGCAAGTAGAGTCCCCGGATCCGGTACCTGCTTCGGAAATAGGACATCAGAGATTGACCATGGGACTGGGTCACCAATGACTTGCCGCCGAAGTATTTGAGTTGGCCGGGGTCCGATACCGCCCACTCATCCAGGATATGGGCGAAATCCTTGAACATCTCCGAGCCGAAGAAAGACCCGGAAACCCGTCCGTTAGACCATTTCAGGGAAAGATAATTGCACAGTTGGCCTTCGAAACTGTTCACTTGGTAACGGGGACCCTCGGAAACACGCCAGATATGGATATCACAGGCGTGTGCCAGCGCCTCCAACAGGGTGGATTTGCCCGTGCCGTTCTCGCCCACGAAAAATGTCACCGGCGTGTCTACGGATAGATGTTTGGTTTGATGAAAGATGGGAAGGGTAAAGGGATAGTGTTCATGGGTAGGGTATTTCTCAGGACATAGTGTGATGCTTTTTAGATGAACGGACATAGTATGTTCCATTTTTTCGGAATCCCCAACCCAGATGTAATCATAGGCTTCTAATTGTAGAATCCTTGTGTTTGAGACATTGTCATTGTTAACACCTTGTTCCTCAGTATAAACTTACCGAATTCACTTGTATAACTACAGAACGTAATTTAATAAATGGTTTTATCTAAAAAAGCAAGTTTGATAACAAAATCGAATCGGATGATTTTCTTATTCCCGTCTTGCAAATCTTCTAATATCCTTAGGTTTCGATGCTTACAGTATTTTTCTTTTTAATTTAATGTCCAGCACAGGGGTACCGTTAATAGCATCCAATCCTTTGACAACCAACGTGGTTCCTTCTACTTTAACCAGCCGAACGTCCTGAATACCAATCCTTGAGAGTCTGTCCGGCGTACGCGAAGCAAATACACCCACTTCTTTACCATCCAATCCCCGCTTGAATCTGGCTTTGACCGGACGAGATTTATGCAAATAATAAACAATCGTCAGATTACGTTCATCTTCCAGTTTGTACATAAATTGCTTTTGCGAAGGAAACAATTCGATTCGGGAGATTCGACTTTTTCCAAACAAACCAAAGTCACTGTTGTCTCTTTCCTGTTTGTTGGAAACAAAACCAATGGGGTAGATCTTCACCGGCGAAATATTCCCGAATAGACATCTACTGCACACATTCTTGCCGTCGATAATGAAAGATTCTTCTTTGCTGCAGACAGTACCGCATTCCGTGCAATGGATGGTCGTGCTATTTTTCACTATAATATCCCTTACAAATCAGGAAACTATGTCCTTGAAACGTATTTAGTGCCCGAACGAAAACTATGATTTTTCGTTAAGATCAAGCCTCCGGCCCATAGGGCCTACGCCCCGGAGGGGAAGACGAAAATTTTAACCACATGAATACTGGTAGTATTTCGAGGATTAAAATTTGAGTCTGACGCAGATATTGACGGAAAAGACAGTTTTCGTTCAGGCACTATTTAAGAATCCAAAATCCTGGATATTATTTGGTCCTTGTCTCGCTTGGAGATGTATGGCCTCATCCGTGCTTCGAGGATTTTTGTTTCATGATTTCTTTTTATGTTTGCCGCTTTTTGAACTTTGAACACAAGCTCCTTTAAATCACACGGCTTCATCAGGTAATCGAAGGCACCCAATTTCATGGCGTCAATGGCGGAATTAATCGTAGCATGACCGGTGAGCATGATGGTTTTCACAAGGGGACGATTTTTTTTGATCATCCGGAGGGTTTCAATACCGTCCATCCCCGGCATTTTAACATCAAGAATGACCACCTCGATGTTCTCATCCGCTTCAAGTCGATTCAGTGCGTCTTGCCCACTAACTGCAACCGTTACCACAAAGCCTCTTTTGCCTAACCGTTGGCTCATGACTTCAACGAAAGAGTGTTCATCATCCACCAAAAGCAAATGTATTGGCGTCCGTTTACCATCATTATCCCCCCGGATATGCAGTTTCTCTTCCATAATTCAATTATTTAGTGTCCATCCATAAATTTATATTGGGCACAACTTATGTTTCCAATTCAGAAATGAGCAATTTTTCGCAAGGTCAAGGAAATCAAGGAATTACGCGGAGGCGTACAAGTGGTACGCCGCACAAGTAATTCCGCAGATTGACGCAGAGATTGCGGAAAAGGGCCATTTCTGGATGGAAACTAGTTAACAACTCGCAACTTATGGGTCTCCCTTAGCTTCTTCCACAGGGCCTTAATGATAACACGTGTGATATCATCCTCACGATACACATTTTCCTTAGAAATGGATCTACAGGATGCAAGCAGTTCTGTATTTCCAGACCACAGACCAAAAAAATTCTTAAAATATACATGTAAGTTAAAATGAACATCTAACAGATCGCTTAAGTCCATGGCTGCAATTTTTATTTTATCCTTTAAATCCAAATCAGAAATTACTTGATCTAAAGCTTCGTCAACGGTTTTGGGAGGAATCGGAAGTTTATCAAGCAGCTCCTTTCTATCATAATCCGCAAGGTGGTCACCGGGTTTAGCGTTTACCAAAGAAAGCAATATAGAATCTGCAACAATATACAGTGTGTTTTTATATATATCAGGATCTTCACTGGCTCTTGAACCCGCTACATTCAGAACTTCAATATTATTTTCTATGATCCAGGTGTTTATTTTAGAAGCTGCTATAACTCCAGGAGTCTCTTCCAAATCAATATGCAGGGTGGGTCGTTTATGCCTTTCTGTCATTTTCATGCTATAATCAGCACCCCCTGTTAACTCTCCATGTGAGAATATGACCGTTCCATCAGAATCTATAACGTTTTGTTCAATCCGTTCTTTATAACCGGCGACGGGCATTTCCTCCAATTCGTATTTATCCGGTAATATCCCATTTCTTACTTTACGTCCCTTTTGAATCCACCCGCCATGGGGGAAGTTGTATTTTATGGCCGCATCCAGGGCCGCCTGGTCAGCACCAAGTTGTCCACCGGAGATGATTTTTTTAAGCATTATTCTTACTCCTATATTCTATTTGAACCTGCTTTAGCAGATTTCCTTTAATATAACCCTAATCTGACCTGGCAACCCATTTTTTTGCTTCTTCAAGATTAATAAAAATTCCAATTTTTGCCGGCAGATCTGCTGCGGCAACCTGATACTTTTTTGATAGTCCATATTCCAAATCACGTGATACAATCACGGCGACTTTGTACCTGGTACGGTTTTTTGTTTGGGTCTCAAAGTATCTGGCGATTTTTATCACCTCTTGACTATCAAATTTAGATGCATCAGCCGCTCTTATATCCCATATGGAATTCATATTTTCTTGGAAATCCGGGTGCGAGCATACGGATTCATATGAAGATTTTATTTCTTCAAATGTTATTTCACCGGCTACCGTGTGAATCACGACTAAGGCCTTTTTATCCACAACCGTATTTACTGTCATAACGCCTATCTCAAGAAACTTCAGTGTGTGTTCCTTGCAATCCGGGTCTTTTTCGTCTCTATTTGTAAAAAAGGTTTAATTTTTCTATTATGGCGTCAGTCACAAACTCATGGATCGTTATTTCTTGTTTCGTACAAAAAGCATTTATTCTTTTAATCAAGTCTTCCTGCAGCATGATGTTTATCGGCTTAAATTTGGTTGTCTCGGATTTCGGTTTCTTTTCCATGTTGCCCCCATTTTGATTCCGGGTTTCTATTTTTTTGTTGACTCATGATCACCCCATATATTCAATCTCTCTTTCCGGGCAAGGTCTTGGGCAATCTTAAATTCATTGTGATAGTTTTTACTCTGACCGTACTTGATGTAATATCGAGATAATCCCTGCCTGACCAACTCAAGGTTGATATTTTTCCCGTCAACGAACACGTAAGCAAGAAGGACTCCGTACCTGCCTCTTAGCCAGCTTTCAAATTCAAGGTCAACATATTTGCCGGTAAGTTTCTTTTGGGTGTATCTGAATGCAACTTCAGCCATTGTAACGCTCTGTTTTTCATCGGGATTTACAGATTTCGGGGTGTTTACACAAAGCAACCCCACTTTTTCATACTTTCCATTATATCTGATGATGATGGTATGGCCGTCAATAACCTGCACCACTTTATATTGGCCGGCAAAAACAACCCCGGGAATGATCATCAAAAAGAGGATCAAAATCGGAAAAAGCTTCAATTTCATTCCTGTGGATGCCTCCCTCTTGGCCCAAGAAATCATAGCCTGAAAATCAAGAACAACATCTTTAAAAAGATTTAAATAGCGTTCATCCAGAAATGCTCCCCCCAAAAGCAGCAAACAAAATCGCAAGGATTATGGCTTGAATGACCCAGCCAATCATGCAAACCCCCACCGCACGCAATGTGCTCTGATAGTCAAGGGCTTGTCTTACCGCAATAACCATGGCGACTAACATCCAAATTGAAGCGATAGCAAAAATGATCCCGGATATACCGGGTATAATCGCCAATACACGGATTAATCCCGGAGAACTTGAAAAACCGATGGTTCGCAACAATTCACCATGATCCGCTTTGGTCTGGGGCTCGGGAAGGAGTTTCACACCGATAAAATATGTCATATAGGCCCAAATATACCATGCGACAAGAGCGGTGATCGCTCCCAAAATGACCCCCTTTACTCCTATGGTTCCTATGCTTCCTATTCCGGCGGCGATACTGGAAAGCACAACAACTCCCATGGCTTGACCCATTGATCCTTTATCCGCCTCAACTTCTTCATATAAGCTAACGTCGAGCTTGGCAGCACGAACCATACGATTTATATAATTTTGCATTTAACCCCCTAACCCGGATGAACCGGAAATAACAAATAACAAGCATCAAATCTCAAATAAATTCCAAACTACAAGCTCCAAATAATATGGGAGCATTACCGATTTGTTAAAATGGTTCTCACGCATTAATTTATTTATTTTTGAGCGAAAACCTCGCCATCGGGTGTCAGGTGTCAGGTTTCAGGTGTCAGAAATCCCCAGACCTGAACCCTGAACACTGACACCTGAAACCAAAAAGTCTTGGAAAGCTATTAACAAACTGGTAATGCACCCCTTTGAATTATATCCACAAAACTTTTTAATACCAATTCTTGCCCCTGGCTTTGACTACGGCCCTTCTTCGCCCCCCCGGACCGACGTTCATCAATAGAAATATTATACCTTTCAGACACCTTCTCTGCAAGTGCTTTAATATCGAGTCGTTGTCCGGACGGATAATTCCCTAACAAATATCACGCTACAGCCTTTCATTCCATGGGCAGGGTAAACGCATTTGATTTTGGTGCAGCGTAGCGACGGCGTGTTTCTCTTGGAAATTGACTGACTGTTTGAAGGACTTTAGTACGCGTTAGCCCGAGCCGGATGAAATTATGACTTGAAAAATCAATAAGATAATTTAGCGGCGAATTATTATTAACACCTCTGTCGCGGCTCGGGCTTACGGGTGCTTAAGCACAAGTTTCAGTCGGTTGGAAAGAGATATACGCCGTCGTGTAGCGTTCTCCCTGTATTGGGAATCAAATGCGTTTCCCCTGATTCCATGGGCGCCGTCGAACGGGAATTAAAAGAAAACGGCCCGCTGCAAAAATATGTAAAATTTTTATTGCCGTTACCCCTTTTCATGTTCAACGTTTTGTTGAGCCGAATACCTTCTTCACATTTGGTGCAAACTTTTGCTTTTGGAATTTGGCTAAGAAAAGAAAACACGCCGAAGAAAGACCCGCTGAACCAAATATCATGCACATGACCATAATCTGATACCGGACAGCGATCAGTGGGGAAATTCCTGATAAAATTTGTCCTGTCATCATGCCCGGAAGAGAAACAAGCCCTACGGCAAATAAGGAATTGGTAATCGGTATGAGAGAGGCCCTGAGCGCAATACCGCGCGCTTTCTCATAATAAACATTTCTTGCAAGTTCCGCCTCTAATCGTTCTGCTGCAAGGCTCACGCTATTCATGGCATTTGCAAAAATCATCCCTGCAAGCGGAATCATATAACGAGGCAAATACCATGGATGAAGATCCAGGACTCCTTGAGTGATTAAAAATAGCGTTGTACCCCCGCCGATGGTTATGGAAAGCAGGGCTTTTTTATAAAACACCTTTCGTTTGGCTTTAATACTCTGCAGGGAAATCCAGGTTGAGGCGAAAACCATAACCGCCAGGATCAGCATGATAATCCAAGGGCTATTGGATTCAAATATGTAAATTAAAAAATACCCGATAAGCAAAAGTTGAACCAGCATTCTAAAAACGGCGTACACCGCGTTGCGATAGTTCAAAGCCCATTTATATAAAATTCCTACTACTACCAAAACCGGAATCAACGCCAATGCCAAATTTGTAAATTTTATTAATTGAATTGAACTATTCATGATTAAAAAACCTTGTGATATTAGACGCTATTTTGAAATCAGGTCTGGAAACCAATACGTGGAGGTTGCCGCAGAAAATGCCAGGCGAACCGGGGCTTTCGGGGTATCGGACACCAGTAGTCCTTCATCGGTGAGCTGGCGCAAAACCTGACGGGCGGTTCTTTGGCCAAGGCCGGTGATACGGGCTGCCTCGCCCCGGGCAAACTCGCCGGCTAAAAACGCCTCGCGCAAAAGGAAAAACGCCTCGGACTTAATCGGCAAAACGCCGGGGACCATATTCTGGTTCCGAAGTTCGATGTAGCCCCGAAGCCGGTGCACCATGCCGTCGATATCCAAGAGGGTTCCCATGAATGTGATCTGATCCATGCAGGTTTCCAGAAAAAAGCGGCAAAACCGGTCAAGGCCTCGCTGGGTCAGGTGCCCGCGGCCGTTTACATCCCCTTGTCTGGGGGCGTCGGCATCCGCCAGATTTTGAACATAACGGTCCCGATACCGGGCAAATCCCCGGCTGATCGTCCAAAGGCCGTAGCCGTCCATATCCGAATGAATCAGATAGCAGCCGGTAAAAAGCCGGGTCACTCGGCCGTTTCCGTCCAAAAACGGATGGATCCAGGCAAGCCGGTGATGAGAAGCGACCGCGGCAAGCAGCCGGTCAGTTCCCCGGTAGGATTCAGGAGCGTAGACCTCAACAAACCTTTGCATGAGCCCGGCAATCTCTTCCGGACCCGGTGGAATGTGCCGGCCGACCTTTACGGTGGCTTGCCGAAAATGGCCGGGTACCACTTCCTGCGCTTCGCCGGTTTCTTGGTTTCGGACCATCCAAAGCGCTTTGGGAAGGCGCTCGTAAAAAAGCCGGTGGATCAGGCAAATAAACTCAGAGGTGCAAACCCGGATTTCGCCGGCTTCACTTTTTGCCTCGATGATTTTTTGCACCTCGATATGAACCCGGGCTTCCATCTGCCCGTTGCGGACGGCTGGCTCTGCTGCGAAGTCGTCGTTGATGGCTCGCTCGATGTCCACCGGGTGGGTGTAGTAACCTTCAATCAGGTTCGAATAATAGCTGTTTGTCAGCCGTAAAAACTCGACCAACGCCTTGCGGGTGGTGGGATGCAACCGCTCGCCCAAGGATGCGGACTTGCGAAAGACGTCCAGCGCAAGGTCGGAAAGCTCCCCGCTGGCTTCCGGCATCTGGGGGGTCATTTTATGAGTTGGATGAAACATTTTGCCGCTTTTTCTGTCGATTTATATTTTTTTAACTTATCAGTATTAAAACAGAAATTTAATATAAAGTCAAGTGAAAGCGATTTTTCTGCCGATCTTTTTGCCGATTTAATCCCTGTCTTACCAAGTCAAGGTTGATATTTTTTCCATCAACGAACACGTAAGCAAAAAGAGGGTTAAAATCGGAAAAAGCTTCAACAGATATAATTCCATAGCCCTTCATTCCATATTTTATCAAGTATCCCGTATCGAGTATCCATTATCTATACGTTAAATAGCGCTGAAAGTTTGACCGAAAAATTAGTATGTTTGCTCAAGCACTGGTTTAAAAGCTCATTTTTGGGGTCAAAAAGAGTGGGTTAAGACGATTTTAGGGCCTGCTTTAGGCCTTTTTTGTTGTTATTATAGTCGGTTACCGTGGCCAGACCCCCAGCGCCCCATCGCCTAACAAAAAACCTGTCTAAAATGGCCACTGAAAAAGTTTATTGCTTTATAATTTCACATGGCCTGTTTTTATATTCAAATTCATCTATTAAAGATGAAAGTTTTACGTCCAGCCATTGAATAAGTTCTACCTGGCGTTCGTTTTTGGGATCATATTTTATTTTTATGTCTCTGGAAAACTCCCCTGTTTTCTCTGTTTGTTTTATATCCTTTGTTTTCTTTTTAGCCATTTGCTTTTCTCCTTACTCTGCTATATCGTCTGTGACTTTCGAACCTTGAGATGCATCCATTACCGCTAAAAGCAGTGCCCCGTCAACTATAAATGTCATGTGTCTGTCTATATTAAGGTATCATATGTGAAAGGCCCAATTATATATTTCGAGGATTTATTCTCACCGAACTTTGGTGAATTAATTTTTTAAACATAACCCCAGAGAAATAAGCTCCGCCCCCAAGCGCCTTGCTCTGTGGCCGAACGTCCCACAGCAAGCCATAACAGAATAAGCTAAAAAAAACTCGACAAAATAAGCTAACAATGATACAACCAAACAAGCTAAATTTAGCACTGCACTAAAAGCTAATAATTGTACGGCATAAAAAGCTAACGAAAGAACGAGAGTTAACTATTATGGCTAGCCCACATAAAAAACTGGCTGAATCCCTTGAGGTCCTGCGAGCATTACAAGAGCGAGGTGTCGTCGTCGTTCGTTCGGGTGATCTGACCCGGACGCATCGTGAACGCCTGGTCAAAAACGGCTTCTTGCAGGTGGTCATGAAGGGCTGGTATATTCCTGTCCATCCGGACGAGGTCGCGGGGGAGAGCACTGCGTGGTACGCATCGTTCTGGGGCTTTTGTGCAGTCTATTTGAAGGAGCGTTTTGGGACGAATTGGAGTCTCTCTCCTGAGCAGTCACTATTGCTGCATGTCGGGAACATAGCGGTTCCACGCCAATTGCTTGTACGCTCACCAAAGGCCCGCAACAAGATCACAATACTGCCACA
>JAFDEW010000305.1 GCA_019310125.1 Deltaproteobacteria bacterium
GAGTTCTGGTTGTTGTATGTCGGCTCTAAGAAGCTTGTTACTCCAAACGGATGCATTTTGCAGAAGCCAGAATCCGCTATGCCGTGAGTTTTATCGGATTTGCGACTTTTTCAGGAAACCCTATTTATTATAGAGAAACGAAGTTCTAATTTAATGTGCCCGCCGTTGAGGATACTTCCAATCTTGATCAAGTGAGACGTATTTTAATCGATAAGTTCCTTCATAAGTAAGGGAAAAGGCGTGGGGCAGGCGGAACCGTTTTGACATGGCGTCGATGGCTGTTTTCTGAAACAAAAAAGTGCCGGGTTGGAGCGATGTGATCAGAGCGTCTACTTTATGAAAAAGCTCTTTCTGTTTTTCTTGATTTTTTTCTTCAAGGGCCTCTTTAATCAGGCGGGTCACTTCCGGATGTTCAAAACAGCCGGCGATTGCTTTGCGATTGGTATCAGTCCAATAGATCTCTAAGTCCTCAACATTTCGATATGCACCGATAAACTCTGTCAGCGCGGCCTGAAACTCGGTATTTCCGAAATATTTTTTCTTAAGTTCTTCGAAAGCAAGTGCCTTTAGGTGTGCTTTGATCCCCAGGTCGTTTAAACAAAGCTGAATATAACGGGCCACTTTTTTCTCGATCTGGCATTCCTTATAAACAAGGAGGGTAAATTCAAAGGGCTTTCCCCTATTGCGAAGAGAGCGACTCTTGCCGTCAAGAGTCCAGCCGGCCTTTTTTAGAAGGGCAAGGGCCTTTTGCGGGTCAAAGGGCACCGGCTTTACCTCAGGATTGTGATACGGCGAGTCAACCCCCATGGGGCCGTTGGCAACCTTGCCATAGCCGTTTAAAATGTCATGTACAATATATTCACGGTCAATGGCGTGAGTTAGGGCCATTCGGACCTTTGGATCGGAAAAAAGCGGGTCATAGGTGTTGTAGAGAAGGATCGTATAATAATAGAGGGTATAGTGATCAAAATAAAACCGGTCTTTGCACTGCTGCATTATTTCATAGTTTTTAGGCAAAATCTCCTGGACGATATCTGTCTCTCCCGCAATAAGCCTGGTCCAAGCCTTTTCTTTGTCGGGTTGGTAGTAAAAAATGAGTTTATCCAGTGATGGTGGACCGTTGTAATAATCGGCATTGGCTACAAGGTGTATCTCTTGGTTTTCATGTCTTTTTTTGAATTTAAAGGGACCGGAACCGATGGGATGGTTGTAATAATCGATTTCTCCGGCGTCTGGATGAGGAAAAATCTCAAAATCCCATATCTTTTGAAGTATTAAAGGGTCCTCTTTCTTGAGGCAAATACAAAGGGTAGTATCGGACAACAAGGAGATTCGCTCGATGACGGAGTCTAAGGTAGGGCGTAAATTTTTTATCCACTTTTCATATGAATATTTCACATCCTTTGACGTGACCGCCTTGTTGTTATGGAACACGGCGTTGTTTCTTAAGTGAACGGTCCATTGCAATTTTTCAGGATCAAAAACCCATTTGGTCGCAAGGTCCGGCAGCAATTTCCCACTGCTGTCCGGGACAAAAAGGTAGCTGTATAGAAAGGGGAAAATATTATTTGATCCTGAAGCTTTTATAGTTGCAGGGTTTAAAGAGGCAAAGGAGTTGTTTACATCATATCTGAGCACATTTTCGTTGGACAGGTTCTTTCGTCCGGGAGTGTCATCCGGTTTTCCGCATGAAAATGCAATATTAATCAAAAGAATAACAAACAAGCATGAAATTAAGCGGTTATGTTTTTTTAAATATCCCGGCAACATGGTATTTTGAATTTTTTTATGTATTCATATAGGAGCACGAATTAGTTTTATTTTCAATATATAAAGCAAGTTGTTCTATCGTAAAGAAAAATTCAATCTCACGGGGCTGAATAACACCCAAAACACATGTTCCAAAAATAACTACCCCAAAACGGCACAGTTCATTTCAACTATCTGAATATCCATCATATTTATTTTTTTGCAGTCCAATTTTTGAGTAGGTTTAAACTAAACTTAAACCATTCTTAAACTGCACCTTATAAATCTTATTAAATCCAACCATTTGAATTTATGTCATTTCTGTTTATTCCCATTACTGAAAGCATGAATGGCATGCAAATTGCTGAAATATTACTTAGGTGGGGATTTTGGACATCACCGATTCCAAATTTCTTATTTAATAGTTTAAATAGCTTTTAATTGATGAAGTTCCTTTGAGGCTCTATTGCCCGGGAGGAAAACCTATGGACTTTTTACTGCAAAGATTAACAGGTGATATTAAGGACTGGTATAATAAGTGTTTTGACGGGCTGGACTTGGAAGGCCATTGCAATCGCCACTGCGACATCGCAGAAATCCATTATGACGCTAAGCGCTTTAATACCGCATTTGATTTGCAAAAAGAAAGAAAAGTTTTTCTGGGAGAAGTCCGGCAAATTATGAATTTAGAGGTAGTTAAATTGCACAATCAAATATAAAGGTATTTTGCTTTCAATGCAAATTTTTATGGGTTGTTGTCCAAACAGGAATTCCAAATCCGGGCTATATCCCAGGCCAAGCGTGGAATGATGCCAAAACCAAATACTTGCTGAAAAATAAATAAAGAAATCCGGAATCAAAAAAGTCCGGAATTACAGTAAAGGAGGTACATTATGAGTGAAAAAAAGAGAATCCTTGTGGTGGATGATGAGCCGGATTTCTGCGCCATTGTCCAGGGCCAACTGGAAAAAGAGGGCTTCGAAGTCGAGATCGCTTACAACGGCATTGAAGGTCTGGAAAAAGTACATGCCAATCCGCCGGACGCCATTGTTCTGGATG
The DNA here is from genome assembly GCA_019310125.1 of Deltaproteobacteria bacterium. GTDB lineage: Bacteria > Desulfobacterota > Desulfobacteria > Desulfobacterales > UBA11574 > S5133MH16. The sequence continues at coordinate 2,809 of JAFDEW010000305.1, forward strand.
TCATGATGCCCGAGATGGACGGATACGAGGTGTGCAGGAAGCTGAAGGGGGATGAAAAATGTGTTGACATTCCTGTGGCTCTGCTGACTGCCGTTGCATCTCATGTGACATCAACCCGCTATACCCACCGGGACGGTATGAGTACCGAGGCGGATGACTATATCGCCAAACCGGCTTCAGCTGAGGAAATCGCGGAGAGTATCAAACGACTTATCGATTAGTAAGAAATCATGGGTTGTTCGAAGCCTGTAATTTATAATTTTAAATTGAAGATTGACACCGTGTAATTTTGAGTTTTCAAACGTCAATCTTCAATTTAAGGGAGGGAATAAAGTCATCTCAACCTATTGAGATTAAAGGAAGCAAAAAAAGCATTTTTATCGGAATTGACCTGAACTACGAAGGGATTGAGCCCCTTCATTTTGGTCGGGTGTATAAGCACCTTTTCGCACAACACTGAAGGCCTCTCTGCCTCATGTTACCTGACTTTTATACCTGCTGTATGCATTGACGTCAGCTAAAGGCCGTGAAGTTGTGTTTTTGGATATCAAGGCCATAAAAATCTATCAAGCGATGTGATGACCCGCCTTTCGATCCTGTGAAATCAAATTTAGGTCTGGGCCAATTAAAACCAATGTAAGACTTATTCCGATAGAGGATCGCATCCGAGTCAGTTTATATATGCTAAGAATCGGATATGGCAATAATTTGTCAACTTTCTTGTCAAGATAACCTCATTTTCGTACCACTTAAACCATTCCACCTTCAACAAAAACAAAAAAGCCGGTTCGTTAGAACCGCCCGTATTTATTAAGAAGGCTGGTCGGGGCGAGAGGATTTGAACCTCCGACTTCCTGCTCCCAAATTAGATCTCCCAACAACGCCAAGCGACTATAACACTAAGAAATCATGGCGATATCCGGCATCACCTGGTTTTCCCCCAAAATGTGAATAT
>JAFDEW010000306.1 GCA_019310125.1 Deltaproteobacteria bacterium
CCGCCACTTCGAAATAAAAAATGGGCATGATTGGACATCAAGGCCCAAGCATAACAGGCAGTCTGGGTTTGCGGTAAAAGATTTGATAAACGATCAATAAAATTATCTTTATCTTCGTCGTTTCTGAATATCTTGCGACGCTCAATTCCTCAGATGATGATGTGATGCAAAACACCCGGAGCGTCAAGGCGTGCTAATCTATGCATGGGCCTCTGATAGCTAAAACGGTTACATTTGTCAAGTTATTTACTTATTTATGGACGTCCCGCATATCTCGCACAAAAGGACGTTTTAAACTAACCAGTAATTTTAAAAAATCCATCGACCTTCAATTTTGCGCCCAAATTGTTATGCTTACAACCCAAAAGCGGCTATTTTTAGAGTTCTTTATACAAATTTTCAGATAGACTGCGTCGCCCGACCTCAAGTCGAATTATTGACGGGATTGAGACTTCAAAGGTGATGCCTTGGCGATTTGATGTTCCTGTGATGTGTGTTTTAATAGAAAAATCAGAAAGATAATGCACTTTAACCATTTAAAGGTCAATTATCATTTTGTTACGTTTTAATTGCAGGTATCAGAATTCTTGTTCAAGTCCGATTTGTCTCCCCATAACGAAAAAATCAGGGCACTGGGAAGAAAGGTTTATTATTCAACTGTGAACTGTGCGGCGCGGCGTTTTGCGTCCGTACCAGTGATTTGTTCTGCTGGTTTTCAGACTTTCAGTCTATTGACATCCCGCCCCATTATGATATATATTCTGGTATCTACCAAAATCAATGGGAGGTGTACCATGCAAACTGCAAAAATATTCATTAATGGCCGTAGCCAGGCTGTAAGGCTGCCAAAAGATTTCAGATTCTCTGGAAACGACGTTTTCATAAAAAAAATCGGCAAAATGGTTGTCCTTTTGCCAAAAGATGATCCCTGGTCCTCATTAGTCAAAAGCCTTGACCAGTTTACTGATGATTTTATGGATAGCAGAGATCAACCCAATCAAGATTCCCGGGAAAAATTCTAATGAAATTCATGCTCGATACAAATACTTGTATTTATATCATTAAAAAAAAACCACCAGATGTAATAGAACGTTTTATTCAGACTGAGATTTCGCAGATTGGTATCTCGTCGATCACACTGAGCGAACTTTCATACGGTGTTTCAAAAAGTTCAAAGCCGGAACAGAATCAAATAGCTTTGGCCCAATTTATTGCACCACTTGAAATCTTGCCGTATGGGGATGACGCCGCTCAATATTATGGCACACTTAGAACCCATTTGGAAAAACAGGGCACGCCTATTGGTTCTCTTGATATGCTAATCGCCGCTCATGCGCTTTCAACCGATTGTACTCTTGTCACCAACAATGAAAAAGAATTTGTCCGAATACCAAAATTAAAAATTGAAAATTGGGTGAAATAGCATTCGGCTTTTTCCATCATCGCAGACCATTCTTAAAGCAGAACGCAGAGTTAAGTTGCGGGCATGGATTGCGCCGCTGAGAAAGGCAGGGCAATTCGAAGACCAAGATGCTGTTAAAACAAAACCGCTCGTCCCTGCCCGTCAATCTTGAACGTCTTGTTCGGCAAATCGCTCTCTTGATTCTTTAACCGCATCAAGAATATCTTTCGTGGTTGCCTTGGTTTTAATGCCCGGAACATCAAATGGTGATTTTTCACTTTTTCTAAAAATGATTGAAAAAGTTTCCCCCCCTCTTCTTTTGATAACAACTTCTTCAGTTCGGGCGATATTAAGTACATCGGAAAGCCGCTGTCTTGCTTCAGAATATGTATAAACTTTCATGATATTCACTCCAATATGGTAATCCCTATTTCCCGGGCAATCCTTTTCATACCACGGTCTAGGGTAAGCAAAGGACTTCGAAGGCTATCGGCACATTCTAAAAAATAGGCATCATATGCATATATGTTAAATTTTATCGCGATTTTTAAGGCAGATTTTATATCAATATGCCGTAAATCTACTGGGATATGCTGAACGATTTCCCAGGATGAAGCCACTTCATCTGCCTGTAACACGCTTTTTTTCATCATTGCCGTTAACGCGTTGCCAATTTCAAAAGGCAATACCTCCGGCGCAACCAATTCACAGCCTTCAGTCAATCGTATAATCAAATCTTTTTCTGGTTCATTTAGAGCAACAGCAATAAACGTATTTGTATCTGCAATAATTTTCATGGGTACAATTGTACATTTTATAGTGTCTTTGTCAAGCCGAACGCCGCTTTTCAGCGGGCGCGACTTTTGGCGCTCCGCTGCAAAAGATTTGTTCGACAATCATCATTATTCAGAGGTATAAATTTCTTTACCACGAGAGGTAAAAGAAACCCCTTGTTTCGATTGCGTACCAATCATTATTGATTCAACAATGGGTGGATTAACAAATTTATCGGATTGCCATTGAACTATAAAATTGGCACCTGATCCCCCACTTTTGTCTCTTTCTGGTATTACATAGCGTAAAGATTCTAATGGGTTTAATGTTACTGGGCTATCTATCTGTTTTTTTAATAGTTTACCTTGTGTTTCGTAATACTCAACCGAGGTGATTTTGATTTGATGCTTCGGATCAATGTTTCTGATGCTCAATGTCACCGTCAATAGGAAAGGTCTTTCTCTATTGCCACTGTATATATGTGAATAGGCAGGTACATAAAGAATCTGGCCTTTCGATAACTCAATATTTTTATCAGCAGCATATAATGAAATGGGTGAAACAAAAAAAATGCATAATAAAATAAGTAAATGTTCAAAAGAAATATTTTTCGTCATTGTTATTCTCCAATTATTTTTGTGCATCGAACATTATATATTATACGGCTGCATCTTTTTTACAGGATTTATTAATATGAGACAATTATACAAAAATAGTGAAAAAACGAAAGCAAAGTCAATATATATAATGATATTAATTCTCTATGCTTATTTTTGACGGCGTCAAACTAATACAAAAATGCAATAAATGCATCTTTTTGCTCTTATTATGGGAATTATGATGCTGCATCATAATTCCAGATCAAAAAAACCTGAGACATATTTAATTAACCATCAAACAGGTCAACCTGAGAATTTTGAGAATACCTCATAAAAATAATGCTTTTTAAAACCTGTCATTTTTAGCCAAAAAAATCATACAAAATTTTCGTGAATATTTGGAGGCAAAAAAGAATCTATTAATCAATACATCTATTAGCAGAAGATATATTAAGTTGCAATCGGTCAAAAGTATGATTTTTTCGTATTTTTTGATAAAAAACTAGTACTTTAGCATTAGATTTTATGATTTATGGTACTAGTTTTTCTAATACCCGGTGTGTTTTTGAGAGGTAAATATAGTGAAAATGTCTAATTTGAGAGACCTTGCCGGTATTTGGGTTAAAAGTACAGGTCTTGGAGATACTTGCGTGACGCCTCTCCAATCGGATTTTAAGAGAGTTTCATCAAAAACACAAAACCCCTCAGTTCATTTTAGCGAAACGGGGATACTGGATATTTGAACCTCGTTAATTTATCTTGCCATAAGAACAACCTGAAACTGAATTTCGTTTTTTACATATATCATAAAAAATGAATAGGGCGAACTCCGTAAAAAGGAATCACCTTTATAATCAACTTGACTTTTTTCAATAATATTTTATTATCTAAACAATCAATAAAGACCCGTCCTTAATTGGCGGGACAGTTTCGTTCTGAAGGAAATATCCATTTGTCAAAGTGGCAACCTGC
>JAFDEW010000050.1 GCA_019310125.1 Deltaproteobacteria bacterium
ATGGCCACAAGAAATAGCGATATGGCCAGTGCGGGAAGCAGTGCTAAGAATCTGCTGGATATGGCAACAATCACAGAAAAAAGTGCAACTACGATAATTTTAACCCTTGGATCCAGGCCGTGAATAATGGAGTTGCCCGTAGAAAATTGTTCTTCAATCATCTTGAATTTCTAAACCTCAACCCGGACAAGCCGGAACCAAAAAAATCGGTTTTATTTTTACCACGAAGATCACGAAGGAAAAGAAGAATAAAATATATGACCTTCGTGATCTTCGTGTACTTTGTGGTGTGATCAAACTTTTTTTGCCAAAAAATGAACAAAATTCAATTTCAAGAAACTAACGTTTTTTTCCTCTGTTTTTAAAATATAGTGCGATACCCATGAGTCCGAAAATATATCCGATGCCCCCGATTATTTCAGTGAGAGAGGGCTTGGTATTCTTGGATTCGGTCATCATCCTGACAATGGGCCTGAGTTTTTTATCCAGGGAATCCTCGACAATCTTTTGGACTTCTTCTTTGCTTAACCCGACCGCTATGGGCCCGGAAGGCTCAGGAGCACTTTTTTTCTTCACAATAGCAATCTGCTGGACCTCTTTTTTGCTTAACCCAACAGGTATTGGCCCGGAAGGCTCAGGAGCACTTTTTTTCTCCACAATAGCGCCTGCTTCGCGAATCTCTGATTCCGGGATCGCCCACTCTGCTTTATGGCCCATAGTGGCATTCAGGACGATCCTTAGATCAGTTACTTTGGGTATTTTAAAAGAAAATTCTCCCTTGTTATCGGTCTTTCCTTCCAGGAGTTTTTTTCCGTCTTTATCGAATATTACAACCGGAGCATGAAGAACCTTTTTTCCTCCGCTAAACTTACTCTCAGTGAAAACAGTGTATCCCTCAACCCAGGCAAAAATCATTACCTTATGGGCCAGGGCAGGAACATGGCTTCCTATTAGGATGATAGCGGTTAAAAAAAGAATAATAAAGGAGAACCGGATATTATGACGTTTTTTCATAAACACCCCCCAGAATTTCTGGTTTTACCTTCTTCAAAAATGCCACACAAAAAAGCGTAATGATTCCTTCAATAATCATTACGGGCAGATGCGCCAATAAAATGAGTTTGGCGGCTGATATAAATGATTCCCCTGTACATAACAAAGCGCCGGCCACAAGAATGCCCGAAAGAAGAACAGAAAAAAATCCACAGGAAAAGGCGGCGGCTAAACTCAAAAGCCTGTTTTTTCCTTTTATGAGTCTGCCGAAAACATAGTAACCGATTAAACCGGGCAGGGCCATGACGACCGTATTAACCCCAAGCACCGTGATGCCCCCGAACTGGAAGAGGATTGCCTGAAGCGCCAAAGCGACCAGTATTGAAGGAAAACAGAGCCAGCCCAAAAGGAGTCCGTTTATCCCATTAAGTACGAGGTGGACACTGGATGGACCTATTGGAACGTGGATCAAAGAGGCGACAAAAAAAGCGGCTGACAGGACCGCCGCCTCCGGAATCTTTTCGTAATCCATTTTTTTCAGACCCACTGAGATCCCGGTTACCGCCAGGGCCGCGCCCGTGAAAAGCACCGGTGCGGATAATACTCCCTCGGATATATGCATTTTTTCACCCGTAAACAAAAAAAACCAGGAATGCTTGCCGGATTTCAATCCATTTAAGCCTTCCTGGCTTTTTTTATTTTTTAGTTAGTGTCCATCCAGAAATGGTAGATTTTGGTTTCCGGCAAGGCCCGAGCGAGTTTTCAATCGCAGGCATAGCGCGCTATTTCGAGAATTGAAAACGAGCGAGAACGCCGCCGGGGGCCGAAAGATGCCATTTCTGGATGGGCGCTAGTTAACTTTAAAAGCGGTGTTACACTAAAAACGCAATTTCTTATTACGTAATATTTAAGTAATTTTTATATGGTTAGTGAGGGAATGTCAAGAAAAAAGGGGTTCACCCTAAGGATGAACCCCTCTGAAAAACTGTCAAAGACAGTTTATGGTTTATGCTAATCCTGCGATCTCTTCTTTGATGGTTACGCCGATTTTAAACAGGGCGGTCAATACCAGAAAGCCTATGGCCCATACCCCGAGGGAAATAAGCACTTCAGGTACTGTAGGGACATATTCATTCACATGATGCAACGGGTTGGGTACAAACCCGCCGGATATCATTCCCAGGCCCTTGTCTATCCAGGTGCCGATAAACACGGTGATGCAGGCTGCAACCAGAACGGTCTCGTTTTTGCGGGTTACCGGATTGACCAGCAGGATAATCGACACCACCATCAGTATCATGGAAGCCCACATCCAGGGCACTAAAACGCCCTTTCCGTGCAATCCCACAAACAGGTACGTCAGATGGTCCATATGTTCCGGTATCTGGCTGTAAAATACTACAAAAACTTCACATAAAAAGAAGAAGACATTGACGCTGATGGCATATGCCACGACTTTGGCAAGTGACTGGATCTGTTCCTTGCCCGGATCAAACTTGCTAAATTTTCTGACGATCATGCACAACAGGATTAAAAGTGCCGGACCCGCGGCAAACGCCGAAGAAAGAAAGCGGGGCGCCAAAATGGCGGTCAGCCAGAAACCTCTGCCCGGAAGACCGCAGTAAAGAAATGCCGTTACAGTATGGATACTGACGGCCCATGGTATGGAAATATAGGACAACACCTTTAACCAGTGTGCAGGAGCAACATTGTTGCGCTCTGATTCCAGTACTTTCCAAGAGATAACAATGTTTAAAAAAAGGTATCCGTTTAACACGATCATATCCCAGAAAAGAATCGAATTGGGTGTGGGGTGTAAAAGGACATTCATGACCCGTGTGGGCTGGCCCAGATCCACGAAAATAAACAGGATACACATGGTCACCGAAGCCACCGCCAGAAATTCTCCCAAAATGGTAATCTTGCCGAATGCTTTATAATTATGCAGATAATAGGGGAGAACCACCATTACCGCCGATGCAGCCACACCGACAAGGAAAGTGAACTGGGCGATATAAAATCCCCAGGATACGTCCCGGCTCATGCCCGTAATTCCCAGGCCGAAACGAAACTGCCACAGATAGCAGACAAAACCAACACTGATAACGGCGAGCAGTGCTGCCATCCATCCATAGTATCTCTTACTTCCAGTTAACGCCTTCTCAAGCATATCCACCTCATATAATATAAAATACTGATGGCCCAGCACCCAGGGCCGGTTTACGACGAATCGCGTAATTGGTTTTTAAAAGTTTTCTGACTTCCGATTCAGGATCATCATCCAGATCGCCGAAGGTCAGCACACCGTTGGACGCCTCTACACAGGCCGGCATTTTCCCGACCGCCAGTCTTTCCGCACAGAAATTACATTTCTCAACCACCCCTTTTGACCGGGTGGGAAATTCGGGGTTGGTCTCCTTAATAAAAGGGCGCGGATCTCTGAAATTGAAACTTCTGGATCCATAGGGGCAGGCGGCCATGCAGAATCTGCAGCCGATGCACCGATGAAAATCCATGAGCACAATTCCGTCTTCGCGTTTAAACGTTGCCTTTGTGGGACAAACCCGAACGCAGGCAGCATTTTCACAATGATTGCAAAGTGTTAAAAAAGGTAAATGCTTGACCCTTTCAGCTGCAAATTCATATTCCTGGGTCGAAAATCCATGTTGAAACTCCTCTGTCCAGATCCATTTGATCTCATGATTTTTGTTTTCAAGATCAGGAACATTATGGATTTTATGGCAGGCCTCAATCATGGGCTTGAGGTCTTCTTCGGATTCGATTTTGCGAGTGTCTATAACCATGGCCCATCTTTTGGCGGTCAGGGCATCTTTGCCTTTTTTGATTTCGGGCGTGGATGTTGCCTCATGTTCACCGGACGCGGCCAGTACGTCCAGTACGGGCTTGGCCCCTAAACCGAGCGCTGAAACTCCGGCTATTTTCAAAAATTTTCTTCTGCTGCTTTTCATCACTTGGTCTCCTTTGGATCGATGTGGCACTCCCAGCAGTAAGGGGTTACCGAAGCATAATTGTGGCACTTGTCACAAAATTCAGCCTTTTCCGTGTGACAATCCAAACAGGTATTGGTAAGGCTCATATTAAATTCCTTTCCACTGCTGCCTACATAGATCCTTTTGGCGTCACGTACAACCGTATCCCTCCATTCATTAAGAATCTGCATATGTTCCACCTTCATGTATGCTTTTGGCATGATACACTCTTTGGCGGCTTTGGCTTTGTCAGCAATTTTGGGTTCGGGTGCCGGAGCGGCATTTCCAAGGTTGAACCAGAACGGAAAGGTTATCACACCCACAAAGATGCAAAGACCTACAATAACCATTCCTTTATCATACATCTTTTTATTATTCGTCATCCTCATCCTCCATTCCCGGCAACGGTTCATTGCGCAGGTCTAAAGTCCTCTTTTTCTCTCCGGGCAAAATCAGGGCATTGGACACCAACTCGTGGACACCGCAGTTATCCACTTCCGGAAGCCAGTAGTCCAAGGCAGCGGGAAACGCCGCTCTGTCAATGGCGCAAATACACGACAGCATATTCACATCATGTTTTTCGTGAACATATTTGACCGCATTGAGTCTGGGCAGAGCGCCTTGCATCCTCAGCTCCATGTTTTCTCCGGCATTCAGACCCGCCCCGCTGCCGCAACAAAACGTCTGTTCCCGGATGGTGCCGGCAGGCATTTCGTAAAAATGATTACATACGTTTTTGATGACATAACGAGGTTCTTCCAGCAGTCCCATGCCTCTGGCAGGGTTGCATGAGTCATGATAGGTGACCTTCAAATGGTCGTTTCTGGAAGTATCCAGATCAAGCTTTCCGTGCTTGATAAGGTCGGCGGAAAATTCGCAAATATGAACCATTTTGGTGGATTTGGCGTTTTCGAATTTGGTGCCGGTAATGGGATTAACCGGTTCTTCAAGAAAATCGGCGGGGCCGTTCATGGTGTCCATGTACTGGTTAATGACTCGCCACATATGACCGCATTCTCCGCCCAAAATCCATTTTACGCCCAGCCTTTTGGCTTCGGCGTACATTTTGGAGTTTAGCCGCTTCATGGTCTCGTGGGAGGTAAAAAAACCGAAGTTTCCGCCTTCGGAAGCGTAAGTGCTCCAGGTGATATCAAGGCCATATTTCTCTTGTAAAAAGTGGAACAGCATCATGTATCCCATGCAGGTAAACGTTCCGGGGTCGGCAAAAACATCGCCGGACGGGGTAATAAAAAGGATATCGGCGCCCTTTTTGTTAAAACTGGGATTCACCCGGATGCCGGTAATATCTTCGATTTCATCGGTGAAGAAATCCATCATATCCTTGTAGGCATGGGGCTGAATTCCAAGATGGTTCCCGGTTCGGTAACAATTGGCCACCGGGGTTGCAATCCAGTCAATGTTCAGGCCGATGAGATTCAGTAATTCCCGCCCGAAAATGGTAATCTCGGCAGTATCAATGCCGTAAGGGCAGAAAACCGAGCAGCGACGGCATTCTGTACATTGAAAAAAATAATACCACCATTCTTTTAAGACTTCCAGGGTCAGTTCTCTTGCGCCGTAAGCTTTTTTGGCTTTCTTTCCAAACAATCCGATAATTTTACCGGCGGTGGTGAAATCGTTTCTATAGATCGAACGAAGCAATTCGGCTCGCACAACCGGCATGTTTTTGGGATCGCCGGACCCGATAAAAAAATGACATTTGTCGGCACAGGCGCCGCAACGCACACAGATGTCCATGAAGACTTTCACGGAACGAAACCTGTCGAGTCGCTCCTTGAAGCCTTTATAAATTATCTCTTTCCAGTTTTCAGGAAGTTGCCAGTCTTCATCAAAACAGCTCCACTTCCTTGGGTAAGGAAGGCCCACATACTCAACGCTTTTGGGGTTCGAAGCATAGCAAGCAATCCCTTTCCTGATCTCAACAGGGGTATCCATCCATCCCTTAGGGGAAGGTTTATGGTCTATTTTTAATAACAGTTCATCCGAATTTGGAAGTTCTGACATTACTTACTCCTTTTCCTCTGGTTCCTTTGATTCTTCCGGTGTTTCCGGCGCTAACGGTTTATCCACAGGTAATCCTGCTTCGACCATCTTTTCCCTGAACTCGTCTTCATATGCTGCATATGAATGAACCTTGACAGGGTAGTTCCACGGATTGATATGCCTCTTAATACGGTTGTTGTTGGCCATATTTCTGGTAGGGCTCATAAAAATTCCCCCCAGATGCATGAGTTTGCTGAAGGGAAAATATGCTAAAAGAACACTGACAAAAAACAGGTGCACATAAAAAATGCTGCCTATTTCAGCGGTAATATGGGGCTTAAGGGTTACAAGGCTCATGGTGAACTCTTTAACACCAACGATATCCACCTTTGTAAAATAGCGCATCAAGATTCCGGTAAACGCAATGCCAATAATCAAAAACAGTGGAAAATAGTCTGAAGCCAGTGAAATATATCTCATCTGTGGAATATATATTCTCCTTAAAAACAATAAGGTTAAAGCGGCCAGCAAGACCACGCCGGAAATTCTGAGTTCCGGCAGCCCGATCTGGAGAAAACCGTCCAATTTTGCCACTACTTCCACTAAAGCCGGCACCGGTTCCGTAAAGAATCGAAGATGTCTGAATAATACGACGAAAAAGGTCCAGTGAAATGCCAGCGAAAAAAGCCACAGCCACTTCTCCCATTCATAGGAAAGCTTATCGCCCTCTTTTAACGCCATTTTTGTATTTCTGAATAATGACCGGAAAAAAACGACCTCCAGAAACATCCGGATAATAACGCCGCCGGTCGTCGTGGGGTTGTCAATGCTATTCGCCTTGATCCAGGGCAAAGATTTTTCCTGACCGCAGGTTGTGGGAATGCGAAAAGGAACCGGTGAACGGGCCCAGTCTATAATGCGGTTTATAAATCCCAAAATAAAAATAATTAACGCCAGATAAGGTATGATAATACCAAAAAATACCTCGCCCCCCGGCAACATAGCGCCCACATAGGAAAGCAGAAATAAGACGATAACCGCTATGAGGGAATACATGTAACTAATATTCATTATACCATTACCTCACTTAATTGCCTCATAACAACATATAAAGTTTATCCAAAATCGTCTCAGGCAGCTTTTTTACATATGATTTTGCAAAAAACTTATATATGGTTTGAAGCCTCCTTACGCATTAATATTAGGTTTTAATGTCCGGTTCATCCACCGGCATCTCTCTAACCAAACCCGCCCTCTTAAAAGCCTTATAAGTTGTGTTTCTCATCTCATTGGCTTTGAGGTCATAAATCTTTTCCTTGCATTGCACATAAATGTTAAACGCAATCAGGGCAAGTTTATCAATTTTTGATTCGAACAACAGCAGTTCATTGAAAAGCTGCTCTTCCAAAGCCTCTTTTTTTATATTTTCTCTAATGGCCTTTTTTAAAAGAAAGATGAAATTTACGGCTTGTGCAGGGGAGAAGTTCTGAATCGCTCTGATCCTGATGATCGGATCAAGGAAGGAGGTTATAATTTCATGGTCCATTTCCTTAAGGAGTTCATTAAACAATGCTTCCAATCCCAGGGATATGGTTCTTCCAACAGGATTGGCAAAAGGATCTTTCTGCCTTTTTAGAAATGATGCAGTGTCGGGGGGATAAGTTTCAACTGCTAAGGTAAACCAGTTTTTTATAATTGCGGTTTTTCTTTGCACCAGTAGATTATTGAGCCCCATTTTCAAGACCGCTCCAAATTTCCAATTCTATTGAGTCGATCACAAGTCGACAATAATAAATTCGTCTATTAATATTAGTTTGTTAATCGACTGTTCCAGTTGGAGATAAAATTCAGAAAAATCACATATTAGAAAAGGTCCTATAAACATTTTGCAAATTCATGTCAAGAATAAATAAAAAAAAGATGTAAAACAGAGGCGGTTTTTTCTATAAGTTGCGATGGGGCATTACCGATTTGTTAAAATGGTTCTTACGCATTAACTTATTTATTTTTGAGCGAAAACCTCGCCATCGGGTGTCAGGTTTCAGGTGTCAGGTGTCAGGAATCGCCAGACCTGAAACCTGAACACTGACACCTGAAACCAAAAAGTTTTGGAAAGCTATTAACAAACTGGTAATGCACCCGTTGCGATATGTTTATTTGTTCGTATTCAAACCCAACTCGAGGGTTTTGGACAAAAGCGTATTACGGTGTATTCCGAGTCGTTCCGCCGCTTTTTTTCTATTTCCGTCAACGCTTTCAAGAACTTCGGAGATGTAATTTTTCTCAAATGTACTCACGGCTTGTTTAAGGGGCATATCCTTAATTCCCCTTTTACCAGTGTTGAAAGTGGATATATCTTTAAGATGAATCACAGAAAATTTTGTAATGGCAAACAATCTTTCTACCAGGTTCTGAAGCTCTCTGACATTTCCCGGCCAATCATATTCTGTTAATATGTCAACTGCCTCTTCGGAAAATATTTTGGGAGGTTTTCCGGTATTCGTGGAATTTAACTCCAAAAAATGGTTCAACAGAAGTGGAACATCCCCTTTTCTTTCTCTTAAGGGGGGGAGTTCAATGGGGAAAACAGCCAGCCTATAATAGAGATCTTCACGAAATTCTTCCTGTAAAATCAATTTTTTGAGGTCTTTATTCGAAGATGCCACAAACCTGACATCAACCTTGACAACCTTGGTGCTGCCGAGTCTTTCAAATTCTTTTTCCTGGATAATTCGTAGAAGCTTAGCCTGCATGTTGATATCCAGAGAATCGATATCATCCCAAAAAACAGTCCCCTTGTCTGCGATTTCCAGCTTGCCGACAATGGTATGGGTGGCCCCGGTAAACGCCCCCCTGTTATGACCGAAGATTTTGCTCTCCATCAGGGTGGCCGGTATGGCGGAACAATTAATAACAACAAACGGCTCTTTATGTCTCGATCCCCGGTTATGAATGGCTCTGGCAACCAATTCCTTGCCCGTACCGCTTTCCCCCTGTATGAGTACAGTACCATCACTTTGTGAAACAATGGATATTAGCTCAAAGATTTTTATCATATTTTCATCTTTGCCAATCATCTTTTCAAAGGGGCAATACCGCTCAAGTTCATCCTTCAGATAGGCAACTTCTTTTACAAGGCTTCGTTTTTCCATGGCCCGCTTAATTACCGTCAACACATCATCTACCACAAACGGTTTAATGATATATTCATAAGCCCCCAATTTAATCGCCTTTACCGCTGTTTGAACTTCATTAACTGCGGTTACCATGATTATTTCCGTATTAGGATCTGCTTCCTTGAATTTCTCAAGAAGATCAAGACCTCCGGCATCCGGCAAAAGAATATCGAGCAAAATCAGATCGACTTTATTATTTATAAAAATATCAGAAGCTTGCTGTCCAGAATCCGCTAGAAGCACATTATAATCATCCTTTAAGACCATGTTGAATGACTGGCGAACGCCATTTTCATCATCAACGACAAGAATGGTATGATTTTTTTTCATATCCTTTTCGCTTTTTTTACCTATATTCTGAATGCTTCTTATGGACCGGATTAAAACTATCGGGAATTTAAAACAATCACGATAATGCAAACTTTATGCCATGGTTTCCGGACCCGTCTGGGACAGACTGGGTTAAATTGTTATTATGTTATGGTTAATTCAGTCTTAGTTCATAAAAAAAATATCATCATAAAATTTTATTTTCGTCAATAGCAGAGTGTTTCGTCATAAGGTGCACAGAAAAATGTGCATCGTGCACATTTTTCTGTGCATATCTGCTATCTCATTTTCCATGAACATACTCGTCTATTAGAAGTATTAATTTATTTGCCAAGTTTTGTTATATAAATTCATATTAATTTAAAATTCCTTTAAAAAAGCATCTTATATAAATCCTTATATAAAATCTATACCATAACCATTTTTTTACGTCCCAATCCCAACTGTCAGGTAGATTGTGGCACGTTTTTTGATAAAACACTAAAGCAAATGGATTGATAGACATCATACGTTAAACCTGAATATTTCATAATTAATAGTGCTCTAAATTCACCAGTTGTTTCCGTGTAGCGCCAGAACGTTCCGTTATTCCAGCGTGTTATTGTTTCAACATTTCAATTGTGACCTGCCTGCTTGTTTCTACTTATGGCGGGCGAGGCGAAGAGACTAATTTAACAGAGAAGAAAAATGCCAGAAACACAAAGGAGGTATTCACATGAAGATTAATTTAAGCTCTTTTCTGCAAAGACGATTTAACATTTTTATGTGCAGGATGCTGGGGTGGAGATTCACGCTCTTTTACATGCGTATTTTGGGGAAATTATATTTTTTCTTTAACAGGAAAGAAAAACGAAAAATTAAAAACGCTGTTAAAACCGTTTTTACAGGCCGTGACTATGAATCCGAAATAAAATCTATTACAAAAGCCGTTTTTCGAGGCACATTATTTCATTACTACGAAAAATTTTTTAATGCCTATTCCACTACTGAAACATGGAAAGCCTTTTTTCGAACACACATAGAAAATGAAGGGTTAACTTCTATAAATCAAGCGCTTAGCGAAGGCAGAGGCGCTCTTTTAATCACCGGTCATCTTGGGGGGGTCGAATTCATTCCGGGTTATTTGGCGTTAAATAATTACCCGGTAACCATTGTGGTAAAATTTTCATCAAACCGGCTTCGAGAAATATCAAATCAACGTGCCAGCGAAGTTTCAACCCGATTTATTGACCCGGACAAGACCCCGAATATCATGAAAGCGATTTGTGACAATTTAAAAGAAAACCGGGTTGTGATAACCCAATGTGACGAGATAGATGAATGGAGGCCCTATCGAAATCATAAAATAGATTTTCTGGGCAAACATATTTATATGGACAAAACAATAAATATTTTATCAAAAAGATGTAAGGCCGCTATTGTTTTTGGGGCGATGCACAGGGATTCTTGGCGTCGATATAAATTTATTGCCACTTCGTGGGAAGAAATGTCGAAACAGTATCAGCGATCCATGGATATGTCCACCGGGGAAGTGGTGCTTAAATTTATGGAACATTATATATACAAATTTCCTGAAGAATGGTATCAATGGAAAAAATATCCGAAATTGGATATGTTTGCACCCACTGATGCTTTAACAGAAACACCGGCGTCGATTCCTGTACTCGAACCTTCCCTGGTCCGTGCCTGATGTCGGATACCATAGGATCTTACAATGTTTTTGTTTATTGAACCGATTTCAAAAAATACAGGGTTGTATGTTCCTGCTTATCCGTTGCCTATTCTTGAAATATCGAGTTTTATAAAGATTAACAGACCCGACATAGACATCAAAGTTATTTCCGTCCCCATGGACTATGGGTTGCCTTTGAATAAAGAAGGAAAAGCACAGATCTTCCGGGAATTGTCAAAAGATCTGGTTAAAATAAAACCAAAGGGGATTGGCATATCATGCACGGCAATTTCCCAGGCAGAGGAAGTTATTGATATTTGTAATCTTATTAAAAGTTTGGACCCTGATACTTTTATTTTTTTAGGGGGGTATTTTCCGACCATTTACTATGAAGAGATTTTTTCCAAAACCACGGCGGTGGATTTGATTGTATTGGGTGAAGGCGAAGAATCTGCACTTAAGATCGTTGAACTTTTGCATGCGGGAAAAAATCCAGTTAACGAAAACATCCCCAATACGGCATGGAAAAAAGAGGGTCAAACCTGTTTAAGCAAGAGAGGGAAACGGTTTGATCTTGCCCGAAAAGCACTTCTTAACCTTGATTTGTTAATGCATCCCAGGGAGTATGATATTCTGCCATATGCATTCAGCAGGGGCTGTGCCTATGGGTGTAATTTTTGCATGGAAGAATTTATACGACCCCATAGAAGAAAAGTGCCGTTTGAAATAATTCATAACGACCTGAAAAATTTGGCGAATAAGATTAATGCCCATACCCTGCTGATCAGCGATGCCCTTTTTAAATCTTTTGACCTGTTTCCATTGCTCAGGTCATTGGGAATGAAAGTTAATTTTGAAAGTCGTTGCGATGTGCTCGATCCCTCCCTGCTCTCCGGCATTGCGGATGTGTGCGGCATTATCGCCCTTGGTTTTGAGTCGGCCAGTTACAGCACGTTAAGACGCATGAATAAGGTTAAGGACAAATCTCATTACGAAAAATATATTGCAAATACCAAAGCTATTTTCAAAGAGGCGGCCCGAAATGAAATCCCGATGATAATTTTTATGATTGCGGGGTATCCGGGGGATACGGAAAAAGATCTTAAGGAAAGTCTTGCCTTTGTACAAAATTTATCTAAAGACAAAGGTCCGGGCGGACATGTCTTTAAGATCGGAGAGTGTCATGTATATCCCAAAACCAAGATATATGACCTTGCCGTTTCTCTGCCGGATGTTATTTTTGACGATGACGGTGTTTTTGGGCAGAACATTGTCAGGCAGCCGTCGAAAAATTTGGACTTTGAGACGATCCTCGATTATAATACAAAAATTTTTAGCCTATCCAATTACACACAAAAAATAAAAAACGCACTGTTAAATATTATGCCTTTTTTCAGGCTTCCGGCTCAGTCCTTAAGGGATGATGCCATACCCGACACATGTTTCAGAGATGCCAACAGGTCAATATTTAACGTACAGGGAAAAAGCCTTTGGACGTTTAAAAAATCGGTGCCTGTTTTAACGGAAAAGTATAAAAAATTGATGTCAGGTCAAAGAAACACCAGAAATTTACCGTTATAGATGAGTCTGTTGATTTATGAGGATTTTCGTTCAAGATTAAGCCTCCGGCCCGTAGGGCCTACGCCCCGGAGGGGCATGCGAAAAAAATAACCACAGGCATATAGTTGATATTCCGAGGATTATTTTTTGAGCATAACGCAGAGATTGTGCGAAAAGACCATTAATCAAGAGACTCATAAATTCCGGCGAAGTGTTAATTCCCGATCCGTATTATGCTCTAGTGGGGAGCAATCCCACTTGGTTTTTGACTGATAAAAACGGTTAAAAAAATGGAAAAGGAAACCAGCTGCATAAACTCCAGAGCAATCCTTGATTATGTCAAAAAATATAATGGCGGCGACTGTAGCGCTCTTTTGGGGAATCTTGATCCTGAAATTGATGCTCTCCAGGACCCTGAAGGTTATTTAAGAGATGCCAACAGCTGGATTTCCTGCAACGTTATTTCAAAATTATACAACAGGGCGGAATCAATCCTTGATGACGAAATGGCGGCTTATAAAATCGGCAGGTATGCTACGGAAAACATTTCTCTGGGCTACGCCCAGCGTATTATATTTAAAACATTCTGGTCTGTTAGAAAAGCGCTCAAGCACGGCCAGAAAGTAAATGACCGCTGGAACAGAAACAAGCGAGTAGAACTTGTTGAGCTTAAAAAAAATACCGCAGTCGTCCGTTTATACTGGGATTCCAAGATGGAGGTAACAAAAAATATATGTCTATATAATCAAGGGGTTTATGCTTCACTACCGCTGATATGGAAAGGAGCCCCCGCAGTTATTAAAGAAACATGTTGTTACTTTAATGGAAATCCATACTGTGAATACCATATTAAATGGCCCTACAAAAACAGATTTCACGAGATTTTTTCACGGGTTTATACGTCAAAATCGGTTCTTATGGAAACCATAACGGAAATGGAAGAAGATAAAGCGGTCATCCAACAAAAATACGATGAAGTCAACCTGCTGAATATAGAGCTTAACAAAAGAATCAAACAACTTGAAGCCATACAGGAAACCGGCAAGGCAATCCTGTCTTTACTGGACCTGGAACAACTCCTTACCGTCATCATGAACCTTCTGTCCAACGTCTGCCGGATCAACCGTGCCGTCATTATGCTCGTTAATGAAGACCAGGGGTTTTTAGAATACATTCATGGTATTGGGTTTAATGGTGACGTACCGGAGGGTATCAGAAATTACAAAGTTTCTTTAAATCGTTTAAGTAATATTCTTGTCAGGGTAACCAACACCGGACAACCGGAATATATACCCGAGGTCAAAAGATCAATCCTTAGAAAAGAAAACATTATGTTAACTCACGGCAAACCGACTTCCGTATACGTACTTCCCCTTATCACCCGTTCCAGGGTGATCGGTATTATTGCCACAGATGCTATTGATGGAAAGGGGGTGCCCAAAGAAACCCGGGAGACTCTGGAAGTTTTTGCGCCTCAGATCGCCATCGCCATAGAAAACGCGAAACTTTACAGCAGGCTTCAACAACAGATGGAAGAACTCAAACAATCACATGCCCTCTTGAGCCGGTCCGAAAAATTTTCCTTTTTAGGAAATCTGGCAGCAAGACTGGCCCATGAGATCAAGAATCCCATGACCGCCATAGGGACTTTTATCCAGATGATGCCGCAGAAATACCACGATGAAGAATTCCGCAATAATTTTCATAAGATTGCAATGGAAGAGACACACCGGATAAATAATCTTATTACCGAACTTCTGGACCTGGTCAACACGAAAGAATCCCACATGGAGTTAAATGATCTCCATGGATTGATTGATTCAATGATTCTTTTGATGTCACCCCAAAGCAAGGCCAAGAAGATTCATATCTCCTGTCAATTTGATCCAAATATCGGGCAAGTCTGGATGGATTCTGAAAAGATGAAACAGGTTGTTTTAAATATCCTTTCAAATGCGGTCGATTTTACCTCTGAGGGAGGGAAGATCCAATTAATTACAACAAAATGTACGGAAAAGGAAAAACAGGACACGGTTAGCATTGAGATTAGAGACAACGGCCTCGGAATTCCACCTTCTCATATTGACAAGGTATTTGATCCCTATTTTACGACCAAGCATAAGAGTAACATGCATAGAGGTACGGGTCTTGGATTGTTTATTGCCCATCAAAATATGCAGGATCATGGCGGGATGATCCAGGTAAGAAACCATGCCAATAAGGGGGCAATATTTACCTTAATATTGCCGAATACTCCCTGCTAATTATTCCTCATTGCCGAGTAAGATTGGGAGCATTACCGATTTGTTAAAATGGTTTTCACCCATTAACTTATTCATTTTTTGAGCGAAAGCCTTGCAATCAGGTGTCAGGTTTCAGGTGTCAGGAGTAAGAAACGAATT
>JAFDEW010000307.1 GCA_019310125.1 Deltaproteobacteria bacterium
CACCCCTAATAACTTTGTTTTTAAATTGCTGGGTGGATTTCTACTGTCGGCAGGAGAGGCCCAAACAATTTTAAACGGTACATTTTTCAAATATGTAAAACAGATACTATCTTGAATAAATAATACATCTAACTCAAATGGCTCGTTTGATTCGCCATTTCTATCGATATAACGAAAGGAAAGCCCGTCGTTGCTGACAGTTATAATTTGACAATATTTAGCCCTATCAACAAAAGCATTCTCATCCACGCTCATATTCTTGGTTTGTTCCTGTTTTTCGGGTAATGGCCTGATCATAGCAATTGCACCGGTTTTGACTTTGAATCGTTCATTCTTCCTATGCTCAATAAACTCTTTTTTGTTGGTCATAGTTAACCACCCTGTTGTTGCAATAAAAATTCGGTACCACGTTGAAATATTGACATCTTCGCTCGACATCTTCGCTCTTCTACTTTCAACATTGATTTCATATCCAACAAGCACTACTGCCACCGCTTGTTTAATCTCATTAATATCCAAGGGCTTTTTGATAAATCGATAGACATCCCCACGAGTTATAGCATTTGAAACTGTCTTGGGCTTAACAAAGCCATACATAATGATACCTTCCGTATCAGGGGATCTTTGTTTGACCTTATTCAAGAATTCTATTCCGTCCATCTCTGTCATGGATTGTTCAGCAACGACAACAGCAAATTCCTTGCCTTCTATTGCGCACAGAGCTTCGCGCGGACTGTTAAAAGCAAAAATATGGTAAGGTTCATCCATAAAGATCAACCTTAAGGACTCAAGCACACTATTTGAGTCGTCAACGAACATGATATTGGATTTCACGGTATCATCTCCTTTGGACATAATTCTATTTAGTGCTATTCAACATACGTGCCAAATTTTGTTTTGTGAGGATAAGATAAGAAAAATCTTTATGTTATGGTAGGTTATGAAAGTTTGTTTGTAACGGATTGGTCATTATCCATGGCAACGGGATAAGAAAATGCACAGAAAAATGTGCATGATGCACTGTTTTATGTGCGTGATCCTTGCGAGTTAAAATTTTTTTGTTGATTATTCAGGATAGGAAAATATGGAACCAGGTAAAGAATCCTGGCCCAAAGGACAGGTTTTTCAGGGCAAAATGAAAAAATGGGGCCATGGCTGGCCCCACAGGAAATTCTTATTGATATTTTATTATTATTTTCCAATCGTTATATTTTTCGATATGGAATTGCTTAGTCCCCTATCATCGGTAACCGTAAGGGTAACCGAGTAATTTCCGAATTTATTGTATCTATGCTCGGGATTTTGCTCCGTGCCGGTCTTGCCGTCACCAAAATTCCAGAGCCATGAGACAATGGCACCATCTGTATCACTGCTGTTATCGGTGAATAAAGCCACTTTTCTGGAGAAGACAACGCTAAAAGCCGCCGCAGGTGGTAAATTATTGGGAAGTTCGTTTTGCCTGACATAAACGGAACCATCGGCCGTACCTTGGAGCCCTCCAAAATCTTTTACTGTCAATTTGAATTTGAGATTATTACCATTTAAGTCTGCTTTCGGTGCCGTAAAACTCATTACGGCTGATGTGGGATCAGAAATGGACACGGGATCACCTTCAATCTGGGTCCAAAGATGTGACGCAATACCATCGTCAGAATCCGTTGAAACGGATCCATCCAATGTAACTACAGTCCCTTCTACGGACTCCCTGTAGTCTGGAGCAATGGCTGCAGTTGGGGGTTGGTTTTGCCAACTGATATTAACAATACATGAGTCCTCACTTTTCAATCCGCCGGCATCGGTTACCGTAAGATTAAACGTAAGGGAAACACCATCCGGTTCAACGTTCGGCGCCGTAAAGGTCGGTTGGGACGACGCTGGATTTGAAAGGGTAACCCCTGGACCGCCGATTTGATTCCAAAAGCAACTGACAATACCATCATCAATATCCAAAGAAGAAGATCCATCTAAAGTAACAACAGTCCCCTCAGTTACGGTTTGATCAAGTCCGGCGTTCGCCTGAGGCGGTTCATTCAGCCAGGTAACATTCACCACACACGAATCCGCACTCTGAAACCCGTTATGATCCGTAACGGTCAATTCAAAAGTCAGAGAATCACCCCCTGCATCAACATCGGGCGCCGTAAATGTGGACTGTTTTGCATTAGGATCAGAAAGGGTGACTTGAGGTCCGCTGGTTTGCACCCAATTATAAAAAGCAATGCCGTCATCCGAATCAAATGAGTTAGAGCCGTCCAAGCCCACAAGTTGGCCTTCATTAACCGTCTGGTTTGGACCGGCATCTGCAATCGGCGGCTGATTATCCGGCGTTGTCCCCGCCTCAAGAAACGTCTCGTTGGAATCGCTACTCTGAAATCCCTCAGTATCGACTGCTCTGACCACAAAAAAATACGTCTTGGTTTCATCCAGATCATAAATCGTGCAGGCGGTGTCCGTGCCTTCCCAGCACGGATTAGTATAATCATAGTTTTGGCCTTGCTCGCGGCAAAAAAGTGTGTAGCCGGCCAAATCAGGTTCAGTGTTTGGACTCCATTCCAATGTCACCTGAGTCGACCCTGAAGAATTAGGTATGGAGAAAACTAGAAGGGATAGTGTTAAAAGAACAAACCAAAGAAGAAAAGTATAATTAAATCGATATTTACTTAAAATTGCGACCATAACCGGCGCCCCTTTCTCTGCGTATTTGGATAGCTTATAGTGAGAAAGGCGCCGATAAATGGTTCAAGGCACAATGCCTTCTGCATCGGACGAGATGACGTCTACAGGTATTTGGCAGCCCGGCTGTCTTGGCGTTTAAACTTTAGACCCGTGGCTTTGCGTCCCCGCCTTTCAGCGGGTTTGCCCTTTCACTACGTAGATTTATCCAATAATTGACTGACGATGTTAAGGTTAACTTATATTATTTTAAGACAAATAAATAACTCCTCTGACGTAAAGGTATTTAATCTTTATGGGCCGTTATTCCTGACATCCATTATTTCGGCACTTGATCACCCGTTATGGAAAAATGACCTGAATTTCGGCCTCAATAGATGTATTGCCGTTGTTGCAAATTATATGCAAAAACCATGCAAATTTTGATAATAACTAGATTCTAATTAGTTAGTGTCCATCCATAAATCGATAATGGGCACAAATTAAGTTTCCAATGCTAAGATGAGCCATTTTTAGTAAAACCAAGGAAATCAAGGAATTACGCGCCCGCCCCGAGGCGGGAACAAGGAATTACGCAGATTGACGCAGAGGTTGCGGAAAAGAGCATTTCTGGATGGAAACGAGTTCGGTTAAATATGTATATTGCAGCCCACTGAAATTTGACATTTTTTGGCAAAAAAAATGCCGCTCTTTGACAAGTGATATACCAACCGAAAATTTTCAAAGCATAGACCGGCAGATTCTTTTAAGTCAATGCGATGGACATTTTGAAACCGGGTAAACGCATGTGATTTCGGTGCAGCGTAGCGACGGCGTGTTTCTCTTGGAAACCGACTGACTGTTTGACGGGCTTTAGAACGCGTTGGCCCGAGCCGAATGAAATTATTACTTAAAAAATCGATGGGATAATTTAGCAACATATTTTTCTTAATAACTCCGGCGCAGCTCGGGCTTACGGGTGCTAAAGCTCAAGTTTCAGTCGGTTGGAAAGAGATATACGCCGTCGTGGAGCATTCTCCCTATATTGGGATTCAAATGCGTCTGCCCAACATTCTGAAAACAATCAGCAATATCCGGTTAGGAAATTGCATAAAAAACATGTAAAATCAGCTCATTAAGTCATATTTCACTTGACATTTTATTTATAATGTGCGGCGAATTTTGGTATTATTAATAATATCAAGGAGTTAAGAATATGCCGCACTCATTAGATCCTTTCAGAAAAAAACATGCGCTATCGTTTGAACAATTATTTAAACCCGGTAAAGACGCCATGATTGGAATGTCGCCGCTTGAATCTCAATGCAATAGGCCTTTGAAAATGAGCTTTGAAGATCATCTCAGAGCATTAGTATTTTTTCACCTTGAAGAGCACAAATCAGCACAGCATCTTTTGCAAGTACTCGAACAAGATGATTTCGCTCGTAATGAAATAGCTCCAAAAGAAGGCATCAAAAAGAGCAGTTTCTCAGAAGCTACCAACTCAAGAGGCCTTGAGCAGTTCATGTATGTCTTTAAAAACTTACAAGCCAGGGCTACAAAGGTGCTGCCAAATCGTCACCCTGATTTTGGAAATCTTGTTGGTATCGATGGATCATTGATCGATGCAACGCTTTCAATGTATTGGGCCGACTACAGAAAAGGAGCGAAAAAAGCCAAGGTGCATGTTGGCTTCGACCTGAACCGAAGTATTCCCAGAAAGATCTTTCTAACCGATGGCAAAGGAGCCGAACGTCCCTTTGTCAGTCAGATCCTCTCCCCGGGTGAAACCGGCGTCATGGATCGAGGATACCAATGCCACAAAAAGTTTGACTTGTGGCAAGAAGATAACAAGCTGTTCATGTGCCGCATTAAAGCCAAAACCAGGAAAAAAGTTATCAAAGTCAATCAGATCGATCCAAATAGTATTGTATTCTATGATGCTATCGTATTGCTCGGAACTGCCGGAATCAATCAGACAGAAAAACCGGTAGGGCTTGTCGGCTATGAAGTTGACGCTGTAAAATACTGGATTGCCACAAACCGTTTGGACCTTTCAGCTGAACAGATAGCAGCAGCGTATAAGCTTCGATGGGATATCGAAAACTTTTTTGCGTGGTGGAAAAGGCACCTTAAGGTTTACCACTTGATCGCCAGGAGTGAACATGGGCTTATGGTTCAGATCCTTG
>JAFDEW010000533.1 GCA_019310125.1 Deltaproteobacteria bacterium
CATCCGTAACCGATACATAGCCTTGGAGTAAACCGGATTTTGCAGATGCATTCAGCAAAATTTGATGTGTGGTGACCACACCATCCGGAGTTTTAAATACCAGAATATGCGGCATGGAGGAAAGCGCAAAATATACGGTCCCGGTTTTAACGGACAATTTGCGGGAGTCGGGATCAGTTGTAACGGAAAACAGACTTTTGTCTATTGCCACCAGATAAAGGTCGCTCATTTTGACACCGCACTCGCCTTGTACGGATAAGAAGGCGCCTTCAGGAAAAGGCGCTTCGGATCTGAACTCTCCAACCTTTTGATCCCCCTGAAATAAGGTAACCTTGCCTTTAGGGATTATCCTGCCCACAGACAATCCTGAAGCAAAACCAGTTGATACAAACGCCAGAAGTGAGAAGATAGCAACAATTTTGAATTTGGTTCGATTATTTTTTAACCATTGCATACACTTGTCTCCTTTTTTAGGTAGGGGTGGTAAAAGGGATAAAAAATCTTCACATTGATAATTTAGTATGAAAAAATATAATTGTTTGTCTTGAATGTCAATATAAAAACGGGAGCATTACCGATTTGTTAAAATGGTTTTTACCCATTAACTTATTCATTTTTTGAACGAAAGCCTTGCAATCAGGTGTCAGGTTTCAGGTGTCAGCTGATACCTGAAACCTGACACCTGAAACCAAAAAAGTCTTGGATAGCAATTAACAAACTGGTAATGCACCCTATAAAAACCAATATCGACGATCCCTTTATAAATGCAGACAAAAACTCCATGAAAAACAGCAGACAATCTCATATAAAAAAAAACCTTTGGCTCAGGGCGCAAATCATCCAGGCCGTGCGCACATTTTTCATTGATAATGACTATCTTGAAGTCGAAACCCCCTGCAGGATTCCCGCTCCCGCTCCTGAGACCCATATTGATGCCGAAGCTTCAGGTGACTGGTTTTTGAGCTCGTCCCCGGAGCTTTGCATGAAGCGGCTTATGGCGGCCGGATATCCGCGAATTTTTCAAATTTGCAGGTGTTTCCGTCAAAAAGAGAGGGGCTCAAAGCACTTGCCTGAAATGACTCTGCTGGAATGGTATACGGCCGGTCATAATTATTTTAATATGATGGAGCAGTGTGAAGAATTGATACGGTTTGTGGCGGGTCGAGCCGGTTTTGAAAATTCTCTGGTTTACCAGGGCAACCGTATCGATCTTACCCCTCCCTGGCCCCGGATGTCGGTGAGAGATGCGTTTGAGAAATTTTCATCCGTTTCCATGGAAACGGCCATGTTGCAGGATCGGTTTGACCAGGTCACGGCCTTTGACATTGAACCGAATATAGGTTACGGAAAGCCGATTTTTCTTTATGATTACCCTGCGTCGGCTGCCTCTCTGGCAAGACTGAAACCGGAGAACCGTTCCGTGGCCGAAAGGTTCGAACTTTATATAAGCGGTATGGAACTGTGCAATGCCTTTTCAGAATTGACCGATCCGGTTGAACAGAGAAAAAGATTTGAGGGTGAGCAAAAGAACCGCAGACAATCCGGATTGCAGGCATATCCCTTGCCCGAAAAATTTCTGGAATCATTGCAATAATAGGGTGTCAGGCAGGAAAACCGAATTTGGATTCCAATAAAGAGAGAACGCTCCACGACGGCATGTATCTCTTTCCAACCCACTGAAACTTGTGCTTAAGCACCCGTAAGCCCGAGCCGCGCCAGAGGTGTTAAGAACAATTCGTCGCTAACTTATCCTATCGATTTCTTTAGTCATAATTTCATTCGGCTCGGGCTAACGCGTGTTAAAGCCCTTCAAACAGTCAGTGGGTTTACAAGAGAAACATGCCTTCGCTCCGCTGTAGCTATATCAAATGCGTTTATACTGAGATGTTTGGAATAGACTCTTGACAATCTCATTAAATTATAGTGTATTTCTGTGGGATTAAGGCTTTATCAAATAATCAATAACTATTAACGATTAACACCTAATTGAGTTTTGACTCGATTAGGGTATTACTGTAGAGAAAAACAAAATGGAAAATCAAGAAACCAAGTTCCAGACAGATATCGAGTGGGAGCAGCGCAAGTTGTGCAGTGATGAGAGCTGCATCGGCGTGATCGGTCCGGACGGCCGGTGCAAGGAATGCGGATTGCCCTTTGAAGAGGGGCCTTCTGACGGGATAGTAGAAGAACCGGCTATGGAGAATATGGAAGAGTATGAAACAGAACAAGAATTAGAAGAGTCTGAGACAGAAGACGAATTAGAAGACGTTGAAGAAAACGGG
>JAFDEW010000308.1 GCA_019310125.1 Deltaproteobacteria bacterium
ATTTATCCTGAAGATACAGTAAAGAGAATACCGAAAGATATTTTTAAGAAATATTTTTCTTCGAATAACAAGCCCGGCTATTTCAAAATTTCAGACGAAATCATGCAATGCGTATCTTTTCAAAAGCATGATTTGCGCTCGTTGATACCGATACGGGACAATTTTGGACTGATCGTCTGTAAAAATGTTCTTCTTCATTTTTCGGAGGCCGAACGTATAAAAGTAATCAGAATATTTCACAAGGCACTTGCCTCTGGTGGTTTTTTTGCAACGGAACAGACTCAGAAAATGCCGAAAGAATCAACTCATCTTTTTAAACAAATAAAACCGAATATACAGCTTTTTCAGAAGACTTAATCCGGACAATCCGGAACCAAAAATGTTTGCCACAAAGGCACTAAGACACAAAGGATATATTTATTATTCTTTCTTCGTGCCTTGGTGCCTTAGTGGCGAAAAGAAAGAGGTTTTGACACAAAAACCACAAAATACACAACCAAGGAACTAAGTAGCAAAATGGCAAGTGACGAGACATGAAAGTCATTAACCTAACAAGCAGCAGCAACGTTTATACATCCAATGTCTATTTTCTCTTAGGCGATCATAATGCTCTGGATGATGTCAACACACTTATTGACGTTGGAAGAGATCCTGCCGTCATAGACATGATAAAACATCTTGACACCGGTGTGGGTAAAAAAAGGGTGGAAAGGGTTGTGCTGACTCACGGTCATTTTGACCACGCCGCTCTTCTTCCCACCATAAGGGATGAATTTAATCCGGAGGTATATGCCTTTCATCCGCCTGATGGAATGTGCCGTACTTTAAAGGATGGGCAAACACTGAAGATTGCAGACATAATATTTGACGTCATTCACATGCCGGGTCATACAAATGATTCAATCTGCCTGTATTGCGAACAGGAAGAAGCCCTGTTTTCCGGCGACTCATCACTGATTATCAACACGTCCGGTGGCACTTACCCAAAGGCTTTTGTGAAGGCTCTTGAAAAGATAGTTCGAAGAAACATTGCTGTTATTTATCCGGGACATGGCGATCCAATAACCCGTCATCCCAAAAAACTAATATATATGACGCTGGACAATATCAGAAAGAGCAAGATTTTTTAATATGGCCATCATATTTCATGAACACTTTATGAATTCGAATTATGCTTCTGATACCGCTGCTAAAGAAGGCAGAATGGAAAGTATTATGTCTCATTTTTTTAGACAGAGTAATTATTTGGTTTTAAAACCAAAAGCAGCCAAAATTGAGGATGTGTTGCGCGTTCACTCAGAAGCTCATATCGATAGCATAAAAGAAAATAAGAAACTCTTTCACATGTCACTCTTATCTGCAGGAGGCGCCATTGCGGCGGCTGAAATTGCCTTTAATGGAGAGCCTGCGTTCGCATGTATTCGTCCGCCGGGACATCATGCATCCCGAAATTCCTCTTGGGGCTTCTGTTATTTCAATAATATGGGAGTCGCATTGCTCAGACTCAGATTACCCTGAAATTAAAATATTAAACCCGTTTTCTGGCGATAGACAGGCTTATCTTGAAGAAATTGATAAATATTTGGGCAAGATCGACAGTATTGACATCATTGCCGTTTCAGCTGGTTTTGATTCATATGAAAAAGAAGTTGGGAAAAAGCTTAAGAGGTTTGATTATTACCTAATCGGTCGGATGCTTAAAAAGTTTTCAAAAAAGTTATGTTATGGCAGAAGATTCGCTATTCTTGAAGGGGGTTATCATCCAGAGCATCTCGGCAAAAATGTGCTGGCATTCTATCAGGGTTTTGAATGATTCGGAAAATTAAAATGGCGGACAAACTTGTCATCAAGACAGAAAAATTAAAAGACGGAAACCCGAACTACTCCTATTTAAATATTGAATTCGGAGACAGTCGGGTCGGCAAAGTAAGGATAAAAAAGATTTACAGAAAGATCATCATCAATAACATTAATATTTTCCCCGAATATGAAAGGAGGGGCTTTGCAACACAGGCGCTTAATTTTTTCAAAGAGAATGCCCGGGAAATTATTGCAGACAGGGTCAGAGGAAATGCAATAGGTTTCTGGAAAAAGATGAATTTTACCGATATGGGGGATGGAAATTACAAATGGGTTCCCAATCACAAGCAAAGCAAGCTTTAGCATTTTCAACTTTAGGCATTTTAGATCATTTTAGTCATTTTAGGTATTTAATTTTTAGGCATTTAAAAAGATAAATGTTCCGGAGGGAGGATGTTACTCAATGTCTGATCCGATTAACAAAACAAAAGAGAAAATCGAAGCTATTTCCCTGGAAGTCGTAACAATTGATGGGGCCGACATATCCGCCATGGGGAAAATATTAAACCTCCTCTGTGATATGGAAGAGGATGCCGAAAAAATCGGCAGGCCTGTTTTTTCAGACTTGATATACGGTCTTAAAAATTATCTTGAAAAAGCAATCATGGGAGAAACCGACGATTTTGAACCGTTTGAATTGGGGGTTGAACATCTGGGCTCCATCCACCGATGTATCCGTAACCAAGAAAAATATAAGGATGATATATCCGACATACTTGATAAACTGGGATTTAAATGTTCCGATTCGGAGCAAGAAGAAAAATGCTCTCAACAGGATCGACCAAAGTTTGAAAGTGATACGGAAGATGAGAATGTCTCGGCAGAGGAAAGTGCCGCAGAGCCTAACGATAAAATAGAGATAAAAGAGGATATTAAACATCCTGATCAAGACATGGACGAAGAAGATCGGGAAATACTCTCAGGTTTTGTAATGGAATCCCTTGAAAGCTTGGAAGCCGTCGAGGTCAGCATGATGGATCTTGAACAGGACCCGGGCGATATTGAAACTATAAATTCAATTTTCAGAGCATTCCATACCATCAAAGGCGTTTCAGCTTTTCTCGACTTAGACAGGATAAATATGCTGGCCCATCGTTCCGAAAATCTTTTGGACAAGGCCAGAAGCAGTGAAATCAGAATAGATGCGACGGTCATCGATATATGCCTCGAATCGGTAGATTTATTAAAAAAACTGATAGAGGGTGTTCAGCAGGGGATGGAGAACGGTGTTTCTCTTGATATCGGTTTAGACATTACCTCTTTGGTTGACCGGATTGAAAAGATTCAGGTGGAAGCGGATCAGATCGCTGATAAACCGCTTGGCGAAATCCTGATTCAAAAAGGTGAAATCACTCCCGAGGAACTCGCTAACGCACTTGAAAGCCAAAAGAAAGAACCTGTCAAAAAGATCGGACAGATCCTTGTGCAAGAAAAGAGTGTGGATCCCAAATCTGTGGTTGCAGCCCTCAGGAATCAAAAAAAGACCGGGAAGCGGCATATAGACCTTCAGGTCAAGGTAGATACAAAAAAACTGGATAACCTGGTCGATTTAACCGGAGAACTGGTCATTGCCCAGAGCATGCTCCGCCAGAACCGGACGATTCTTGCAACCCGGGATCAACAATTAATGAACAACCTTGGACAACTGACCCAGATCACCACCGGTCTGCAGACCACGGCCATGTCCATGCGTATGGTTCCGATTAAGAACACATTTCAAAAGATGGTCAGGCTTGTAAGGGACCTGGCAAAGAACTCCGGAAAAGAAGTAAACCTGAAAATGTCCGGAAAAGATACTGAGATCGACCGGAATGTAGTTGATGAACTGTACGAACCCATGGTCCATATGATCCGCAACTCCGTTGATCATGGTATTGAAACGCCGGAAGAGAGAAAAAAAGCAGGAAAAGACAAAAGCGGCGAGATCCATCTTATGGCCTATCATCAGGGGGGAAACATTGTTGTCGAAATTTCGGATGACGGCAGGGGACTTGGTAAAGAAAGGATCATAGAAAAGGCCAAAGTAAACAATCTCATTACAGATGAGAGCAAAATATCTGAATCTGAAATTTACAACCTGATATTTCATCCCGGTTTTTCCACAGCCAAACAGGTAACAAATGTTTCCGGCCGGGGCGTGGGCATGGATGTTGTTAAAAAAGCCATTGAAAAACTCAGGGGCAAGGTTGAGATCAACTCCAGCCCTGGCCGTGGTTCAACTTTTATCATAAAACTTCCGCTTACCCTTGCCATAATAGAAGGAATGCTGGTCAGGGTAGGACAAGAAAAATACGTTATTCCGGCCCTTTCAATTCTTGAATCATTGAGGCCTACAAAAGAACAGTACTCCACGGTTGAGGGGAAAGGAGAAATGATTTTGACCAGGGGAAAGCTAATCCCCCTTATCCGTCTCAATCGAATATTTGATGCAGAATGCGATCATAACAATCCATGGGAAGCGCTGATCATGGTAGTAGAACAAAATGGCAACCAGATAGGCCTGCTCCTCGATGAGCTGCTGGGTAAAGAAGAAGTTGTGATAAAAAGTCTGGGTGAAACACTTAAAGATATTAAGGGAATCGCCGGCGGTGCGATAATGGGAGACGGCAGAGTGGGCCTCATACTCGATATGGCTGGAATATGGGATCTGACGATGGGAGTTGAGAATTGAAATGCCTAAAATGAGCTAAACTGCCTAAAATGCCTAAAATGAGGATAAAAATGAATCGTAAAGAATTTGCTAAAAATCTTGAAAAGCGTACTCGAAAATTCGCAGTAAAAATTCACAAGCATCGGCAAGAAAAGATAATAAATTTTAGGCAGTTTAGGCATTTCAACTTTAGGCATTTTAGATCATTTTAGGCAGTTTAGGCATTTCATTTTTAGGCATTTCAAATATAGGAATTGCTATGAACCTGATAGTCGGCGTTTCAGACATGAAAGTCAGTAACAATATAGAAGCGATCCTTGTCACCTATTCTCTGGGATCATGTATCGGTGTTGCAATTTATGATTCAGTGGCACGGGTAGGAGGGTTGCTTCACTATATGCTCCCGGAATCGAGTCTGGATCAGGAAAAAGCCAGAAAGAACCCGTATATGTTTGCCGATACCGGCATCCCTTCTCTGTTCAAGGCTGCCTATAAACTCGGTGCCAAAAAACAGAGATTAAAAGTTATCTTAATAGGAGGGTCACAAATTTTAGACCAGAAAGGATTTTTTAATATCGGGAAGAGAAATGAAACCGCAGCCAGGAAAATGTTTCACAAAAACAATGTGATCATCAGCTACAAAGATGTGGGAGGTGTT
>JAFDEW010000309.1 GCA_019310125.1 Deltaproteobacteria bacterium
TGTTGGTTAACGATATGAATAATCAAATAGAACCATCAGACTTCATCGTTCTTGAATGGTCATTTTCACCACCAGACTTTTTTGAGGATTCCATCCATCTCGAACGGGATAACTACGAGATGACAATCGAAAACGGTAAAGTGGTGGCCAAAATTAAACCTCCTGTCTTTGAAACTAATCCAACTATGAGGGATGATCTCACCAATTCACTGAATGACCGTTTTCTCGGAGTTCAATTGCTGACACATAAACCTTACCAGTTGTCAAAGGCTTCAATGTGTCGGTTACATCCTGACGGACGGAGGGACATTACAGTTTTTGCTGAGCCCTGCGTTGCCAGAGCAACGGTTACAGCAGAAATTATTATAACTGACAAAGACGGTAACGTAATCATTGATTCGAAAAGAGATCGAATAACAAAGAAGAAGCAATTATCAGATCTATCAGAAAAATATCGCAAGAGTGATCCCACGGTTGCATCTGTTTTTAACAGCTACAAAATGGCTGTAAATGAACCGAATAATGAGTTAGTTCATCTTTATGAGATTCGTGATGCTTTATCAAAAAGATTTGGTGGTGAGTCTGCTGCCCGTCAGGCCCTCAGCATAAGCTCTCAAGAGTGGTCTCGCCTTGGTCTGTTGGCAAACCATGAACCCTTAAAGCAAGGACGCCACAGGGGCAAGAATATAGGTGTTCTCAGAGACGCCACCGAATCGGAACTAATTGAGGCCAGACATATAGGGCGGGCTTTTGTCGAGGCGTATATATTGTATTTGGACCGCTCTAATTCGAAGCAATGAGAGAACTGAACGCTAACAAAAAAATCGAGGCGACAGGGAATAGCCTCTGTGGTTTTTTTTAATGGATGGTTGCCCCTGCGCCTCATTTAGCTCGAACCCCTCCTTTTCAAAAATTTTGCATTGACTTATTGGTATCACATTGGTACCATTCCGGTTGTTATGCCAAGGGAAATTAGACAACTGATTAAAGAGCTTGAAAAAGCTGGATTTATTAATCGTGGAGGCAAAGGAAGCCATCGGAATTTGATCCATCCGAAAGGGATAGCTATTACAATTTCTGGTAAACTTGGGGATGATGCAAAACATTACCAAGAAAGAGAAGTTGAGCTTAAAATAAAGAGGTCTAAAAAATGAAAAAGAAAGATCATTATCTAAAAATTGTTGAATGGTCAGATGAAGATCAATGTTATATTGGTTCAATACCCGGCTGGATCGGTAAATGTTGTCATGGTGATAACGAAGAAACCGTTTATCGTCAACTTTGCCAGATACTAGATGAATGGATTGAAATTTACGAAGAGGATAATATACCATTACCTGCAAGCATTTCAGGGAAAAAGTTTTCTGGTAAATTCCAATTGCGAGTCGATAGTGATTTGCATAAAGCGCTCGTTATTAAGGCAATGCAAGCCAATGAAAGTTTAAATAACTTTTGCGGAAAAATATTAAGAAAAACAATCCTTCAGACAGATAAATTACCGGCTAACAAAAGGCTTGAGAAGGACACCAAAAGCTCGCGACATTAATATATAATGGTTTACAGAGGTTTTATTGGCCTTATTCCTATAGCCTGTGGGCTTTTGGTTGCCCCTCAGCCTTGATGTAAAAATGAAATCATGAAAAGTTTATCAATAAACGGGTACAAATTGCATGAAGTTGAAATGTTACTTGTACCATACGACAATGATACAGTAGCTTACTTACGCTATCCAAAACATAGAATTCTGCATGAAATTATAGATAATGTTGTAACTTTAAAAATCCCATCAATGTTAGCCTTAGAACTGTTTCGGCAAGGTATTTTATCTCAAATCCAAGATGCGAAAATCTTTCTTGGTGTTAGCGGGAAAAAAATTGGTTCCTATTTCATAGATGATTTTCGGTATCCAAATAATCATTCTGATACCATTACCATTGTATTTAAAAAGAAATAAAATCTTTTATAACAAATCACTTGAGAAGGACCGGGAGAAGCCGAGCATTTATTAACGTATGGTGGCGATTAACCCTCAGTAATATTCATTGAGGTATAAAATTTCAATCTCCCGGTCCCTTACTTATACGTTAAACACCGAATGAGATTACTATATGAGTTCAGCGTCAGTAAAATTTTATTTTATCACAGATGAGGATGAGATTCTTAAAGTACCAATTGCTAAATTTGAACGCATGCTGAAAGGCTCACATGAAGAAAAGACCGAAAGATTTGCGGGAAAGCGCATACGCGCTGCAGAAATTGCAGTGATGATTGAGAATCGAAAGCCCGTAGTAGTTCTACGCGCCATTTATTACTATCTGCACTTCAATGAAAATGGCATTCTCGATTATGATAGATTTATGAAGGACGGAAACTTAGTGGCTAAGGCTGGAATTCCCGAATATTTTATGAAAAAAACACAAGACAATGTAATAAATGCACAGCAAGAATTCGCTAAAAGACAACGCGATCATGCTGTCTGGTGGAAGCCCAATATTCAGCTTGAGCGCGATATCTTAGATGCTTCTATCGGCGATTTTAAGTGCAAACGGTTGTAATGTTGTTTAACAAAAGCTTTGAGACAACTAAAGTAATGGCAATTTAGAAGTTATCGTTTTTAGATATTTTTTTCTTAATATGAACAGTGGGACTTTTTATCCGGCACTGCTCAAGCTTGCCGTTATCTTTACGATATTCTCGCTTGCATACACATCTTTTATATGATAATGTGTATGCAAAATTGGAGATGCCTTATGAAACGGACGAATATCGTACTTGATGAGAAACTTGTAGAAGAATGCTTTAAAGCGACCGGTATAAAAACACAGAGGGCTTTAATCGATTATGCATTACGTGAGTTGCTTCGACATGAATCACAAACTAAGATTCTCGAATTAAGAGGTAAAGTTCATTGGGAGGGCAATCTTAACGAGTGGCGCAGCGGGCGTGATGCATGATGATTCTTGTCGATACAACTGTATGGATCGATTTCTTTGCGGCACGATCGTTGTCCCATGTGGTGGCGTTGGAAACGATTATTAAGCGTAGAGAAAACATCTGCATCTGCGGTATCATTTTGGCAGAGGTACTTCAAGGCATTCGGCAAGATACAGAATTCAGAAAAACAAGAGACTTATTCAAAACTTTAATTTTACTTCCAATGCCATATACTGTTTTTTTAAGATCTGCTGATATTTATAGGAAATTGCGTAAAATTGGTATCACAATCCGAAAACCACTGGATTGTATGATTGCCTCAGTTGCTATCGAAAACGACATACCTCTCCTGCACAATGATAAAGACTTTCAGCCCATTGAGAGGCGCTGCGGCTTAAAAGTGCTTTCATCAACTGAAAAAAGATAACAACGGCATGAAAATGTACTGGCTATTTTTTGCTTTGGCGTTAAGTTCCTTTTTTCTTCCTTCCGAGGTCAAAGAAAGGATCATGTTTACATTCACCCAGCTGTGCCGAGTTCCTAACATTTATTTAACAACGGAGGCATTATGGAAATCAAGACGGTCAAGATTGAAAAAACGGATGATTTGAATATGATTTTAGGGCATTCTCACTTTATCAAAACGGTCGAAGATGTCTACGAGGCGATCGTTAATACCGTGCCGGGAGCGAAATTCGGTCTGGCATTTTGTGAAGCTTCCGGTCCGTGCCTGGTGAGATATGCCGGAACAGATAGTGATCTAACTGAATTGGCGAAGAAAAATGCCTATAA
Organism: Deltaproteobacteria bacterium; assembly: GCA_019310125.1. Taxonomy (GTDB): domain Bacteria; phylum Desulfobacterota; class Desulfobacteria; order Desulfobacterales; family UBA11574; genus S5133MH16. Next base: position 3,727 of record JAFDEW010000309.1, read on the forward strand.
TCTTTCGGC